>JAISDI010000055.1 GCA_031264895.1 Endomicrobium sp.
TGAAAATTAACAGCCCTGAACTGCTATACAAACTTTCAAGATTTTTTTAATCAGCCGATTGGTTTTATTATTTTAAATATACCCCGTAGAACCCAGAACCGCTTAAAGTATGGAAACGCTCAAATTGTTTATGGTTGCATATTGGCATAACAAATATTCTTCGTACGTGTCCGGCATTATAATAAAATATTTGGTTGTTACCGCCGTGCTTTTGGGGATAGTTTTTAGTTTTGCGGCTTCCGTATTGAATTCATCGCTTATATTTCGACAGAATATGCCGTTGCTTTATACCGCCGCCGCTTCATTGTTTTGATTCGTGGTAGGACGTTTCCGTATTTACTTCCCATATATTATCTTTGCCGGTTTTTTCGTTTATGATATTTTCGACCGCCGTCATTGCCGTCATCATCGAATGATCCATATTATTGTATTTGTGCTGTCCGTTTCTTCCTATTAGAAACAAATTTTCAAATTTGTTTAGATACTTTTTTACCCGTTCAAAGTCTTTATATGTTCCGAAATATGCGGGATAGGCTTTTTTTACTTTTACGCTGCACCCGTCTATAATATCGTTTTTTTCGACAATATTTATTGACGCGAGTTCTTTTGACGCAAAATCAATAAAAGATTTATCGTCCATAGACCAAATTTCGTCGCCTTCATTGCAAAAATATTCAAGACCTATCCATACATGTTCTTGAAAAGCGTTAACCATGTAAGGACTCCAGTTATTGAATATCTGAAGTCTCCCGAGCTTTACGTTTTTTTCCTGTATGTATATCCACGTGTCCGGGATTATGCCGTTGACGGTTGCTATTTTAGTGGCGTTTTTTATTTTGAGTTTTTTTACCAGCAGTCCGGCAGTTCTGAAATCTCTGTATTGCAGTCCCGACGAAATATTTTTTATATCTTCGTCAATATCGTTTTCAAATCCTTCGATCAAATTTTTTACCGGCATTGAAGAAAAGAAAAAATCTCCTTTTACGGTTTCAGTTTCTTTATTGTTATTTTTGACTTTTATATATTCGATTTTGGAGTTTTCGTCTGCTTTTATATTTATTACTTCCGAATTTAAATGTATTTTTCCGCCCATGCTTTCTATTTTTTTTGCAACTTCATTCCATAGATGTCCGGGACCGAATTTCGGGTATAAAAACTGTTCAATAAGGCTTGTTTCTTTGTTTTTCTGGTATATAGATTTATCATTTCTTTTAAAGACGGAAGATATTTTGTCTTTTAATATCCGCGATATTGAAATCCCTTTTATTCTCTGCGCGCCCCAGTCCGCCGGTATGCTTGCGCATTCTATTCCCCAGACTTTTTCAGTATAGTCTTTGAAAAAAGTCAAATAAAGTTCTTTCCCGAACCTGTTTATTATGAAATCTTCAAGCGATATTTCTTTTCGTTTTGGCAGAAGAACTGTTTTTATATAAGAAAAACCTATTTTTACGGTTTTAAAAAAACCTAGATTTAACAATGTTTGCATATTAAGCGATACGGGATAATCAAAAAAATTTTGAAGAAAAAATATTCTGGATACTCTGTTTCTAAAAAGCATTACTATGTCGTCTTTCTCGGGATCGGGCGCATTTTGCGCGTTTGAAAGAGGAAGTTCTCTTTTTAAGACAATATCGTCTGCAGAAAGCGCGCCCTGAAGCGGAAATATTTCAAGCCACCAGTTCATTATCCTGTCGGATTTTGAAAAAAAACGGTGTCCGCCCATGTCCATTTTGTTTCCGTTGTAATCAAATGTTCTCGAGATTCCGCCGACATGATTTTCACATTCGTAAATTATAGGAATAATATCAGTCTTTTTGAGAAGTTCATACGCGGCGCTAAGACCTGCGGGGCCTGCTCCTATTATTATTGCTCTTTTTTTCATATAATCCTTTTCTATGAATTTTATTTTTTTGAAATACCCTTTGGCATATAAATTTTATAAATTCTTTATAACGTCGGGCATAGGCTGGCTGATAGACATTCTTATTGTATGGATTTTAGTGTCTGCAGTAAACATTGCTCCTTTTTTTGCCAATGTAGTGGGAAGTACTATAGGTATTTTGTTTGTCTTTTTCGCATCATTATATAAAATTTTTGAAAACAACGGAAAATATATAATAATAAAGCTCATTATTTATATTATTTACAGTATTTTTCTAATTTTGGCAATGTCCTTTATGGTACAATTTCTTTCGGACAATTTGGCATTCAACAAAATAACGGAATATTTAATAATTCGTATAGTACCGTTACCCACCGCATTAATTGCAAAAATCATTTTAACGCCCATATCTCTTATTCTAAATTTCTTTGTGATGAAAAATATAATAGAGAAAATAAAATTTTAATATGCCAAGAGCTGCATATAAAATTTTATGCGGCTCTGAGAATTTTGTGAGTTTGGTTTAGATCGAATTGTTCTTTTTTAAACATATTTGCGTTTTGGCGGGTTTTATAAATAAATGACGTTATGAAAGTAAATGCGTATGAAATTGCCATGACCGGCAATATAACCTTGCTTAAAATGTCTGCTCCAAGACTTTCTCCTGTAAAGATTGTGATAATAATGCCAAATACCGCTGATAATGCTGCTGCAATGGCTGCTTCCGTTAGCGGGAGTTTGATTTTCTTAAATATAATATTCGATAATGACGGCAAAACTTTTTGAATTGACGGTTTTTCTTCAGTTAACTTTCGCTGTTTTTCATTTTCGTTAAACTCATAATATTTTTCTATAGCGGCTTTTATGTAAGCTTTTGCGGCGGCATAACCTTCAACGCTGTCTTCCGAAGTTTCCGCGTATTTTACCAACATGTTCTCTCCGGACAGACCTGCGGCTTTTAAAGCGGCTTTCATAGACGCAAAATCTTTATTTTCAAAATTGTCCGCCGAAGCATATGGTTCAAGCGCTTTTGGATCGGTAATTTCCTCCGGTAGAAAATCCGACTTTCTTGCAATTTCCAGAGCGGCATTGTAAACTTTCAAAGCTTTATTTTGTTTCAAGTTTCTGATATTAGAAATATCTTTTGATATTCCTGCCGTATTTTTTAGAAAAACTGTGGAGATCTTATTTTGCGAAAGGCTTAATTCATCGCCGGTTTGTATGGAATTGATTTCGACGGCGGCATTTTCCAGTCCTTCCAAAGCAAAAACTATCGTTTGGGCATTTGCGCCTTTTTCTATTTTTATTACGGGGAAAATACCTGCATTTTCAAGACGTTCTTTGAACATTGTGGCGTCTTGAGGATATAGTTCAATAAAATTTTGAGCGTCATAACCTTTTGAGATTTTATTTATTATTTCAATTTTATCTTCAATATTTTCGTTTTTTGCCCGCAAAACATAAATTCCGCCAAATCCTAGTTCATAAACTTTTTGCAGTAACTCCTCGTTAATATCTTTTGGAGCCAATACAAGTATATTTTTTATTTCTTTTGAAAAGTCCAAAAGATTTTGCATTTTTAACATATCTTCGTTTTCTTCTATGGGTTTGCCGTTTATATTTTTCTGCCAAAGTTCTTCAACCGTTTTTACGGCGTTTTTGCTTTTTATTTTTATTATGGAAACGTTTTTTTCGATCTCGTTTTTTACTAATTTCGCGGTTTTGTTTTTGTCAAGAAGAGTCCTGCTTTTATCCGCGTTGAGAGAAAGAGAGTATTTATACGGTTTCATAAAAGTTTTTTTATAATGTTCTTTCCCGGCTGAAATGTCTCCCAGCAGATCTCCCGCGCCTTGTGCGTCAAAATATTTTTTTGCCGCATTATTTGAAATTTCTAGGAACGGACTTTTTTGCGTATCAGACGCCGGAATGTCTCCGTCGTAAAAAACAGCTCCGACGCCCGTAACGCCCAGTATGTGCTGCATATATTTGACGTTATTTTCTATATTTGTGGCAAAATATTTGTGAGACAAGTCATAAGCTTTATCCGACAAACTTTTTTGAATTTCCTGCGGAAGTTTGTCAAAATCGTCTTGATATTGCGCGGTAACGCCTAAAACTGCCGCTTTTATTGAAACGGATTTTTCAAAAGAAGCAATATCGCTTGAAATATAATGTTCCGCTATGAATTCGTATGTCTTTCCGTTATACTCCACGGGAACTATCGTATTAGGCGCTCTCGGGCTTAGTTTTTTGTGTTTTTTAGGTTTAAAATCAACTCTTTGTATCAATGCCGTTTTTAATCCCTGCGAATGCAGCAAATCAGCTTCGGCATAATTGTTGCCTATAAACAAATAAAGCTGTGAATCTGCGGATTTATTTCTTTTATGAGGATCTATATTTGTTTCGACCCATTTTAATGCGCTTCCGGCCGGAGTTATAGCGTCGAAAGTTTTTCTTACTGCTAACGCGCTTTGAGGCAGTTTTATTATATTTTTGATGTCCGGCGAAATTCCGTTTGCTTCAAGTATCTTTTTTGTCTGAGAGAGCCAGTTTTCGTTTTCCAATATGCTTTTTATGACTTTTACCGGAACATTTACGCCGTCAAGCGATTCCTGCGCCAATCTGTTTATAACGGTCTCTATGTCAATGACAGACATATTAAGGGTAGTTTTGCTTACGGCCAAATGATTTTCTTGAAGCAAAGCCGTTTTATCTTGAGTTTGCACGTCGTTTTTTTGAGTTTTAAATAAAGCGATTATGTCCGCAAACATCCACCTTACGATTTCAATTATTGGGAATGCCGAAAATTTTACTATGCCTCCCGAAGAACCGTTTTTAGAGTTTTTCTTTTTAGCGGCTACGATTTTTGCGAAAATCCAAACAGGAAACCATATTCCGAGAAAAAAAACTGCGATAAATAATATTTTATTTGAATTATACAGATCTTTTATTTTTGAAATAATATCCGTATTATCAGGATCAGGCTTCATTTCTTCGACGGGTGAATCCGTATGAGTTTGTGTAACGGAAGCGGAAGGATTTTCAGCTTTATCGTCTTCGGCTTTAGAAATATTTTCGTTTTGAGCCAAAATTTCATTTTCGGTTTGCGGAGTTTTTTTGATTTCCGAAGGATCGTCCGCAGTATTTGCGGCGGCATATATTTCTTTGTCGTCGGCAGACTTCGGCGAAACATTTTTGCCCTTATCAGCCAGCCATACGGCAGGCGTTTCTTTTTCCGTAGCTGCATTTACCGTATTTTCAAATTCGTTTAATGACATTACCGTTTCATCGTCTTTTAAAGGATCTACTTTTACGCCGCCGGCAATTAAAAGTATTTTTGAGTCTTCTGCGGATCCTTCTTCTATAACGGTTTCCGGGTGAGCTTTTTGATAATCTGCGGCAAGCTTTTTAATTTTTCCGGTATTTAATACGGCAGTTATAAATTGACGTTTATCGATAAGCTGTCCGTCTTCGTTGAACGCATTTATTTCATATCCCGTAAGGCCTTCTTTTTCTTTTGTTCCTTTAAAATTTCCGTCGGTATCATAATAAAATACGGAATTATCTCTTAAATCTATGCGCTTGTTTTCGATAAGCTGTTTATGGCTTGCGGCTTTGTCGAGCGCTCCGTATTCGACAGACGCTATCAATTCTTCAAAAGGCACGATCGAGCCGTCGTAATTTACTGGATAGAGTTCCGCGCCGTCAGGCATTATCCAATACAACAGATTTCCGAAATAAGTTTCTTCTATCAATATATTGTTGCCAAACGTTGCGGCTTCGGCAAGCTTAGAGCCGTAGCCTCTTTGATTATAGTAGCGCGTAATAGAATTTTTATATCTTTCCAAAGTTATCGCCCTTTCGGTTTCACGCTGTAGATCATAATATAGGGCGTTCCCGCCTCTTATAACAGGCCTGTCTCCGAGCGGCGTATAGAGATAAAGTTTTATATTATTTACAAATATAAAATATTCGCTTCTGTCGGCTTCGGGGTCGTTTACATAGCGCGGACGATAACCTTCGTCTATAAACCATCTGAAAATAGCGACTGCGGTTTTTGCTTTTGAAACCGCGTTACGGTCAACGGTCGATCCGCCGTTTTTGAAAGGATATACCTTGTAATTGCCAAGCGTCTGTCCAAGGTAAGAATAAATAAACGTAAAATAACCGCCGCTTTCGCCGCCTTCGTGAAATATTACGTTGGTGTATCCGAGCTTTATAAGTTCTTCATAGGTTTGGTTTAAATGCGTTGAAGCGTCAATTTCCGATTTTTTGGATTTTGCGCCGGCTATTTTTTCGCCGAACTTTTTGACGTTTAGCATAGCGTCAAAAGCCGTAGAGGCTTTCGTGTTTGCGACTATTTTTCCGTCTTGACTGCGCGACAGCCAAAACATCCCTTTGGAACTTAAAAGAGCGTAAAGGCCGTAATCTTCATTGTGATAAAACAAATCTATAAAACCGGTAAGCTCGATCCATTTCGATATGTCCGAAACGTTTTTTGAAGGTTTTAACTGCCGAGGTTTAAACATTTCTGTTTGCGAGTTAATATCGGCGGAATTGATAAAATCTTGCGCACGATCGAGAATTTTATCTTTTGTTTCTTCGTCTGCCGTTTCACCGGCAATATGGTTTGGGTCAATTAAGTTTTTGGCCTGTTTTAACAATATTTCTTTTACTGCGTCTTTGTATATTATGACATTACCGTCTTGTAGATATTTGGCTAACTTTTTTATTTTAGCCAAATCAGGACTTTGTTTGATCAGTTCCTGTCTTAAAATATCGGTCAATATATCGGTTTCGCATATAGGCGCAATTGCATTTATCCAATCTTTTACATTAAACGTCGTCTGCGACAAAACAGAGCTTAGATGATCTTTTGCATATTCTACGCGTATTTTAGATCGTATCACGATCGACGCGCTATAACCGTCAAAAAGATTTCCGTCCTGTGAAAGCAGGGCATTTTTTAACGCGGCGACAATATTTTCGGTTATTTGATCATTCAGTTGATGATCTGCGCTAAACAGCAAGCGTTCAATTAAAGCATTTCCTTCATTTAGCAAAGCTGTTTGGCTTGCGTTTAATATAGTTTTATTGTGTTCATAGCCGAAAGTCAGCGCCGCAACAAGTTTCTCGATTTCTAAAAGATCATGCGTGTCCGCTTCCAACTCCTGAGAGAGAGCGTCTTCAAAAATTCTTGTTCCGAAATTTAAAGCCGCATTTTTTGCCCATGTATTTGTGGCGGAATAATTTTGCAATATATCTCTTCTTAAAATATCGTATTGCGCGGGGCCGGAATATCTTTTTGGAAGGAAATAAGAAAGTTCTCCAATAATGCCGTTTATGGCTTTGGTTTTTTCATTTTCGCTAAGCCGTATCTGCGCGGCGTCTGGCAAATTGTCCGTATGGGATACGGCAATTTTTGTTTTTGTTTCGGGTTCACTCTTTCTTGACGGCAAAACCGGCTTCAAAAAGTTTAAATCAAAAGAACTCCATAGCTGCTTTGCAGCGTCAAACTGTTCTTTATCCTGCGGTTTTTGTTTTATTAAATCGGCATAAATTTCGTCTGCATGATTTTTAAATATCGATAACAATACGTGCTTTTTGTTTAAATACGGACTGTATTCATAATTTTTAAATATATCTTTTTCAAGTTCTCTGTCGGATAATTTTAATATCCCGAAATCTGCAAAAAGTTTGTCGTTAAAATGCGATATGATAAGTTTTTTTTCATTGGCATTGATCCACTTATTTATTTTTTTCTCGTCTTTTTCTTTGTATAAACGGTATTTGGAAGAAGAGAAATCGTTTAACCCTTCTATCAGCTTATTTTTTATTTCGTCATAAGATTCATATCCCGTTGCTTTAAGATCATTCATAAATTTTCTTTCGGCGCTTTGCCCGCCGGAAGCTGCTTCTGCGGCGGCATAAAGCATTTCTCCGGCATGGGTAAAAGGCATAAATTTAAGAGACGTTTTTACAGCCGTAGGAATTACCTCGCCGAGCTGCAAAGTGCGTATGTCTTTATATTGCGCAAAAGCGTTTAAAATAATGTCTCTTGCAAACAAAGCGCTTATTTGTTCAGCCCATTGCTCGTCGGATAAAACGGTATCTTTGTTTTCATTGTAATATCCGGTCATTACATACTTTATTTCTTGGGGGAAAACGTATTCTTTAAAATCAGCCAAATAATATGAAAGTTTTGAAGATAAAACTTCGACAATTATCGAATTTATGCGCGCGTCCGCTTTTTCTTTATCTTTGATAAAGTTATTCGCTTTTTTCAAAATTTTTTGAACGTTTTCCGAATCGTATAAAACAAACGATGTTTCTGCGGCAGCAAGTTTTGCCGATAGTTCCTTTATTTTAATGTAAGCGTTTTCTTCTTCCTGAAGATTTTGTATTGTTTGCCCCGAGGGAGCGCCTAAATGAAGATTTTCATAATTTGCATAATCTTTTGCCTGTTGCTGCGTATTAAAACCGGACGCTTTCGACTTATTTTTTCTAGCTCTTGAAACCAAATTGTCTAAAACGCCGATTTCAATATCATTAGAATATGTCTGCCTTATTTCCTTAATACGCCCGTTTCTGTCGTAAACGGACATAGTCCTATAATTGTCAAAGATTTTGTTTTCGAGAGTTTTGGACAGTTTTGATATCCCGTATTGTTTAAATTCTTCCGAGTAAGATTTTCTTAAACCCTCTTTGACAAGTTTTTGCTCTTTAGCGTTTATCCAATCAAAAAGTTCGTCTATTTGCTTTTGCTCATAAACGTAAATTTTACCGTCGGAAGCCGCAGCGTAACGGCTAAGCAGATAATCTCTTGTTAAGTCCGAAGCGGCATATTTATTTTTTGCAAAACTCTTTGCGATTTTTTGGGACGGCGACAAATGGCCGGATAGAAAGCCCATCGACAACGCCATTCCAAAACCGTTACTAAGTTCGGGAATGCCGGCAACGCCAATTTGCAAAGATCCGCTTCCGGAAAATTCAAAAGTTTTATCCTGGCTGTTTTTGCTTACAAAACCTATTTGCGGCAGCATTGAGGCAGCAAATGGGATCCAATCGGAAAATTTTAGTTTTTTGCCGTCTTTGTACTGCATAAGCATATCGGCTAAAATCGTTTTTTCATAATCATTGCGCAGCTTTTTTGACAGTTCATAACGGGAAAGGTTTTTATTTTGACTTAAATAACCGGATATGTCTGCCCGCACTTCTTTTGAAAGATTTGTTCCGTGCGGAATGCCTATTTGTTTTAGAACGCCGTTAGTTATCGACTCAAAATAAGCAGTATTGTCTTTTTGCGCTGCTTTGGCAACGGGGAGGTTACTGTTTATATGCCGCACCGATTGCCTGTTTTCGGAATTTGAATATGTTTTATCTGATGCCAAAACCGCGCCTTCAAGTATTTTTTCCATTTTTGAAAAATCATAAATTTCTTTATTTTCGGTTTTATGTCTTTGAGTTTCCTGCATGAGCGCGTCGGCGAAAATAAGTTTTTTATATTTTGCGGACATTTGCGCATGTACCGTTTCTATGTCTCCTTTATATTCTGTAGTACAAAAATCATGACGTATAGTAAAATTCATTGCGTCAGACAGTTTGAAATCATCAGGCAGATACAGCGCTGCCGAATTTAAAACCGAGTTTAAAAGCAACTGAAATGAAGTTTGAACGCTGTCGCCTTTTGTCCACATATCGTTCCAGCCGCCGGTTTCCGGATTTTTGCCCCATTCCAGCCGTTGTTGATTTTCTTTTAAACCCCAGCTCCAGCCTACTGTTTTGCCGTCAGGATCTTCTGCCGGTTCCATGAAGAAAATGGAATCTGTCAAAGCATAAAAAGTTTTTTGAACGTCATAATTATTGTTTTTTAATTCAGTAAGAAGCCCTTTATCTTTGGGAAAATATTTGCTTTTAGAACCCAAATTTTCTTTAGCCATACGTTTTAAAGCTTTTAGATCCGAACGTCCTATCAAACTATCCTTATTTTTGATCAAATCTCTCGCTTCTTTAAATATTTCCTGCATTTCTTCGATAGAATAGAAATTAAATTTTATTTCAAAACCTTTAAAATTCGACAGCAGATTTTCAAGTTCTAAAAAATATTCTTCCGAATTTAAAAGCTGTTTTCCGTCTTTACCGTCTTTTTCTTTAAGTTTTTGTTCTAAAACGTTTAAATAAATATCGCTTTTATTTTCCTGCACGGTTTGTTTTACCCACGTTTGCGTGTCAATATCCGGAGAATAAAATTTTTTAAATATCTTTTTTTCAAGATTTTCGGAAATCTGTGTAACTTTTAATTCTTCATTTGCCGTCTCGCTTAAAGCGACCGACGCTAAAACCTTATGAGCGGATCTCAAGGCAAACTCTTCGTCGCTTTCGGAATAAAACGTATATTCTTTTTCGGTTTTATTTAAAGATGTAACAAGATTTTTTACTTCGCCGTTTGAATATGCTCCTCTTAACCGTCTGATTTTTGAAAGCGCTTTTGCTTCAACGCTTCCTTCTTTATTTAGCGCTGAAACATAAGGTACGTATACGGTAGTTTCGGCGCCGTACATAATGGGCTTGTCGATCGAAAGTTCCTGAACGGAAGTATAGTCATAATAAGCTGCCGGCAGGCTTAAAAGGAGTTTTGCGGTTTCCACATAATCGTGATAATGCAGTTTTTTATTTTCTTTATATTGTTTGACGGCGTCTATTATGACGGCTCTTTTATGTTTTTGCAGCGCTTCATTCAAATATTCTCCGAAAGAAAGTGAGGGGGAAAACTGTTTTTGCGATTCAAATTCCGTAAAAAACATATTTCTTAATCCGTCGGACAAATAAAAATTTGCCGGCAGATATTGTTTTAAAAAGCCGTCTTCGTAAATTGAAGAAAACAGTATATGGTCAAGCGCTCTTTTTGGATCATTGCCGTACTGCGCCATAAACGCAAAAAGCTCATCATTATTTTCCGGAAGTTTTTCTTTCCATACGTCTCCGTCAGGCAGCAAATAGTTTAACCGTTCTTTCAATTCAAGAGAAGCTTTTCTTACTGCGTCGGTTTCCGCTATGGTCAATATTTGGTTGATCGAAGAAAGTATTGAAGCGACCGGCGCATTATTTCTGAAAGCGCTTCCAAAATTGCTTTGAGCGTTAAAAGAATTCAACAGATACAGGCTTTGCCTTACCTTATATGAGTAATTGTTGTATGCGTCGAGTTTTGCCAGAATTTCACTAGCCGTTTCAGAACCGTATTGCAAAACAAGAACTTCTCCAAGACCCGCTATGTTTTGAATTTGAGGGTATGAAGATAAAATATCCCTGACATTTTCTACCGCGCCGCCGACACTTTGCGAAGGAATGTCAATTCCGGAAGGTGATCCTTCATATGTGGAAAGATTGTCAGACGTCTGAACCTGTACTTCTTCCGGCGAAAGAACGTCAATACCGGAAGGCAATTCTTCGTGCGCAGAAACATTGTCGGCTGTCTGAAGCGGCGCTTCTTCAAATGAGGATTCTTCGATAATATCCCGCAGATTTAAGTCGGCATTGACAATATTCAGGCTGTCGGCAGCGGAGAGAGTTCTGTAAGTACGGTGATTTGTAGAATCTGATTCGGATTTATCCTGTTGTGTTGAAGAAAAATGTATTTGATGTCGCTGCACGACCTTGTTGAAGTCTAAATTGCTGTTATCAAAACCTGCCGATAATGAGTTAAAAGAAAACAAACCTATAATAATCGTAAGAAAAAGTTTCCTGATGAATTTTGTATCAAACGGTTTTGTAAATCTTGAAAGAGAAGATTTTTTTATGCCGGCTGCGTCTGTGGATTGCGTAACGGGATTTATGAATTCTTTTATTTGTTTATCGTAAGTATATGTGATATTTTTTGAATTTATGGTGATTTTAAGAAATACAGTGCCGTCTTTTCCTTCTTCGATTATTGCGCTTTCTAATCCGTTTGAAGTATTTTCGAGTTTTGCTTTTTCTATTTGTTTTGTCAAAATTTCGTTAGCTTCTTTGATCGAACTTACGGAAGAGGCTAAAACGATCATTTTTATTTCTTCGGGATTTAACGACAATGGCAGCGTTGCCAGAGCGTTAAACAGCGCTTTGCTTTGTTCTTTTGCTATGCGGTGGTATGTTTCCGTAGCAAATTGCAGTCCGTCGGAAACGTTAGGAGTTATCACCATATTTGATATGCCTTTTTTAGTGAACTCTTCCGACAAAGCCTGTGTGTGAAATCCGCCGGTTATGACGATATAAATATTTTTTGCAAATTTGAGGGAGTTTATTATATTTTCCGTTTCATCATCAGAGTCAAAACTTGCCGATTCTATTTTTTGAACCTGATCCAAACCGTCGATATTGTCTAAAAAATATTTATTTCTTTCTTCGTTAACGACGTAAAACATTTCCGCAAGATTTTCGTATTTTTCAAGCGCCAAAAGCTTTTCATTGCCGACATACTTTGCCCATAACGTTTTAAACAGCGATTTATTTGTCTTATAATATGTATAATCATCTGCGGTAAGTTTGCTTGAAAGAAAATTATTTAAATATCCGTAAAAATTTACCAAAAATGCGGCCTCTTTTGCGCTTATGTCCGTATAAAAACTTTCGTTTATTTCTTCAAAAAGTTCTTGTTCTTCTTTTAAAAGCTCTATGGGATTTATTTCCCTGCTTGCCTGCGTATACTGCAAAAAGCCGTCAAGGTTTAGATATTTTGCGGAAATATCTAAACCGTAATCGTTTATTATTCCCGCAAGATACACGCATAATTTATCCGTATCGGAAAAATTATCGGTATTTTCCATAAGCGATACATACAAACCGTACGGCAGGCTTTCTTTTAGTTCGGATAAAAATAAGTTTAGTTCTTTTATAATTTTTTTGTAGTTGAGCCGTTTTTCGTTTTCGGACATAAACATGTATAAATTTATATTGTCATATTTATAAAAATCTATATTAAGTTTATCGGCGTATTTATGTAATATGTTAAAATACTTTTTCGCGCTTAACTTATTTCCGGCATATTGTTTTGAAAGCTTATCGAGCTTTTTTTGCGCTCTGTTATAATATGCCTCTTTGACGAACTCTATGTCTGAAGAGGCGGAATGCAGCAGCCTTTTTATTTCGTTTTGGGATTCGAGTATTTTGGCAAACCTTTTCAAATTTTCCAGATAATCTTTTTTATTTTCCAATCCTTTTATGACCGTAAAACGTTCGCTTGATACGGAATAATATTCCGCTCCGGTCAATCTTCCGCAGTCGATCATAGACAGCAGAGCCGGATCTTTTATATTGTCGCCGCCGATATCTAAAAGCCATGAAGTGTCTATCTGCCCGTAAGCGCCTTCGAGATATATATTTTTTACGCCGTATTTTTTATCGAAAATTTCTATTATTTTTGCGATATTTTTCTGGACGTCAGGGTGTGAATGCAAGTCCTGTATATTTATAATTACCGTATCGCTTGGCGAAAAGTTTGAAGAAGTGATTTTACCGTAGGAAAAAGGAAGCGTGAAATTGGAAAGAGTTTGCCGTATTTTGTCCGTTTCGCGCGCAGATTGCACAAAGGCGTTTATAGCCTGACCGTAAACCGAAGTCAGAAGAAATGAATTGACTGCGATCAATGCGATAAGTTTTATGACATAAAACCTGAAAAATTTCATATATATCCTAAATTTTAAAAGTTATCTTATATGCATAGTATGTTTTAATGGTAATATACCATAAAAACTTATGCACAAGCAAGAAGCCGCTTTGTGTATATGACGGATTTTCCTTGTTCTTCGATAAGTTTGTCTGTGCCGACCTTTTTATTTTTTACTACAAAACCTAAGAATGCCGAAGCCGCCGTAACAATTCCTATTACCGCAAACAAAATGCCGTCAAGGGCTACATTGCTTATTATGAGGCAGAGCAAAAGCTGTACTCCGGTTGACAGAACGCTCATAAAAGCCGTTTTGAAAGAGAACCAATAAGGGCTTATATCGTCCGAGACATGTTCTTCTATTTTTGTCGGTTCTATTATCGAAGACGCTCCCTGCCAGAAATTTGCAAGCAGATAAAAAACTATAAGTAAAACCGGATCGTTAAATACCATAAAAGCCGCCGCGACGGCTGCAAGAGCGGAAAAATAAACCGTACGTTTAAGCGGATTATTTATAAGAAACTCGACTTTTTTTACTATTTTACTTGCAAGACTTTGAACGAGGTTTGCCGAGAACATTATTATGCCCAGCCACGCCACGCTAAGCCCCGCGTTTACAAACATTGTCTGTATAGCCAAAGCCATAAATACGAACAGTCCCGTGTCGACAATGAAATTGAGAATGACTATCGATTTTATATCTTTTATCTTAAACACGGTTTTGACCGCCTGTAAAATCTTTTTGCTTTCTTTTGTTTCGGATCCGGCTTTATCTTCCGAAATATTTTTCAAAGAACCGGTAGAGAAAAATGAGTAAACGCTTAAAGCGGTAATTATGACGCATGATAAAGCTATTACTCCGGCATAGCCTATATATTGTGCAAGCCAGCTGCCCGTGACAGAAGACAATGCAAGCCCTACCCAGAAAATGCTTCTGGTTTTGCCGTAAACGGTCTCAAATTTTCCTGCTTGGCCTGTTTTTTCAAGCGACGAGTGTAAGAACGGAATAAGAAGAGTTGCTACTCCCGCGGCGGCCATAGCAGGAACGCCGATCCCTAATGCAAGAAATACCGGCGATATTGCGGCCAGAAGCAGTATAGCGTCGCCTGCGCAATGCAGCAGCAAATTGGCTATGATAACGTTTCTTTGTCCCAGACGCCTGCTCAAAAAGCCGGAAAGTACGGAACCCGCGACGCTTAAAGGGCCTGCCAACGCAAAAAACAGCCCGAGAAAACTCAAACCGTATCCTGCGCCCTGCAAATATATAGTGCTAAAAGAAGCAAAAAATTCAAATCCTATAACCAATTGGAGAAGCGGCGTCGCCGCTATATTTCTGTATGCGGTTCTGCTGTCTTTTCTTTGGGCATTGTATTTGGAAAAATCTTTACAGATAAGCGTTATGGAGTTTTTGTTTCTAAAAATGAAATCTGCATAATTGTGTTCGTCGGTAATGTCCAGGAATATTTCAAATTTTTTGCCTTTTGTCTTTTCGGTAAAATATGCGCCGCTGCGGTTAAAAGTTTCGGCGTCGGCATAAATGCCGTCTATGTCCAAATCTTCGAAAGACAGTATATGTTGCGCGGCATTGT
Source organism: Endomicrobium sp. (assembly GCA_031264895.1). Taxonomy (GTDB): domain Bacteria; phylum Elusimicrobiota; class Endomicrobiia; order Endomicrobiales; family Endomicrobiaceae; genus Endomicrobium_B. Next base: position 15,113 of record JAISDI010000055.1, read on the forward strand.
CCGTACCGGAAAAACCGGAAATGTCATAAATGAATTTTATTTTTTTATACTTTTGGGCGGAAGATGAGAGAAACTCCTTATCGCCGCTTATCAGCGTAAAACGGTTTTTATTTTCATCTATAATGTTAAAAATTTCATGATAATCTTTTGCGGAATTTTTTTCTGATCTTATTATTATGTTATTTGACTCATCGTCTATTACGGCAAGAATTTCTTTAAACGCAACAAGCGTTCCGTTTTCAAGCTCAAAATAAAATTCTTCGCCGCTTTTTTTGACGGCAAATTCAAAATTTTTAATTTTATTTTTTTTTGCTTCTTTAAGCATTTCTATTAAGTTGTCGCTGGAAAGCGCATCGCGCATATAAGACGAACCCAATGAAATTTTCGGAAAAGACAGCTTTCCTTTTGATCTAAATAACTTTTTTATTTTAACGTCAAAGAAATTTTTTATTTTCGAATATATTTTTGTTTCTTTTATGCTGAAATTTCTTTTAACTTTTTTAGAATTATCCGTATCATAAGCTTGCGCAAATTCGGCTACTTCTTTTAAAGAATCATATTTGTATATAGTTTCATCGTCAATTCCGTTGTTTTTAAGCCATGAATAAATATCCGCGTATACTTCTTTTTTGCCGACAGAATACTGCGCTGCGCTTTCGACCCATGCGGCAATTATGTTTTTTAGCATAACTTCTTTCATGTCATTATCCGCTTTTGAATTTAAAATGTTCAAAAGCGGAGGCGCAAAAGCCGAGTTTGCTCCGGGTAAATTTTTAACGCCGAGCTTTCCGGGCATTCTTATAGCGTCAAAATATTTTTCTCTTTCAGGCTGCAAGTCCTGAAATTTTGGCATAAGATTTATGTAAGATATGTTATTATTCTTTAAAAAATCGCGGAATTCTTCGTGAAAACCGCCTGCCACAACTATATATATGTCTTTAAAGTCTTTCAAATTATTGATTTTGCCGTTTTGATTTATAGAATTTTGAGAGTTTTCAAGATTAACGATTTCTTTTACGGATTTAAAAAATATTTCATCTCTTTTAAGGTTGTTTGCATAAATCAAATTTGTAACTTCATTTTCCGCAAGGTAGGAAACTGTATTGCTTTCGGCCGTATCAATATATTTTTTTACCGTTTTTTTGAATTTTTCTTTTGCATTTATAAAATTTATCAGCTCGTCTCTGGTTATTTCAAGCGAGTATATGCGCTTTAGCGCTTCAAAAAATCCGGAAAGAAAAAAGATTTCTTTTTCAGTATCGGACGCATAATTTTCAATAATGTATTTTTGTAGTTCTTTCTTTTGAATATAGGCATTATAATTATTTACTTTATATTTCAAGTAAATCATTTCAAGCGCTTTGAAAGCGTGGGGAAAAAGTTCTGCGGCATCAGGTATTTTTTTCGCGATCATTTCATACAATTTTATCTGTGCCTGCGTTTCGGTTTTGCCCTTTTCGGCTAAAGATGAAAATTCGTTATAGTCATTATACGGGAAATTTCTTACGGCATATTTATTGATTTGAGAAAACTCTTCATTTGCCTTATTGCTTTTTATGCGGACTGATTCTTCTTTGATTTTAAGATAATTTAAAAAATCTTTATATTTTTCAGATTCAAAATTTTTGTCATTTTTAAAAAAATCATTGATTTTTGAATAAGAATCTTCATAATTCTCTTCAAGAGCATTATTTATTTTAAGCATGCTTGCGCTTATATGCTTTCTTTTTAAAGTATTGCTCTTTTTCTCAAGCATATTAAAAAAATCAATATTTTCGTCATAGATTTCAAGCATACGCTTTATAAGTTCAAGATTATCGGCGTATAATTTTGCGTCTTCCATTCCGTATAAAATATCTTTTTTATTGTAAGATACATAATATTCACAGGCTCCTATCTGCCCGTTTTTAAGCATTCTGTCAAGAATGCCTTTTTTAATATTTTCGTCCAGCCCTTCAAAAAGGCTCAGCTTCACTTTTCCCGCTGGAGCGCCTTCGGCAAATATGCCTTTCAACCGCTTTTTGCCGTCATAAAAGTCTATAAGCTTAACAATTTTTTCCTGCGCAAAGAAATTATTATGCAAATCCGAAATATATACTATTAAAACATCATTCCCATAAAATTCATGCTCTACAACAGATGAAAGGCTTTCCGGCATTTCAATATATTCACCGCTGTTTGCGCCTTCATATCCGTATGCAAACAAATCATTAAATATAAATGATATGACAAAAGCAGTTAAAATAAGGCAGCTTATTATCTTTCTATAAAAAACCATTTCAATATCCTTGCATGTAATCAGATCAATAAAATACTTTTAGATTTATCTAAATCAAATTTTAAAAAAATAAAATTCAAAGCAGTATGAATTTTATTTTACCGTCTATTTGGTTGGTAGAAGATAAATTTTAGATCAATATAACATTTTTAAAAAATACTTGTCAATAGTCTGCTTGTTTGAATTTATTATAGTATTAGGGTTTATTTCGACCAAACGCAGTGCGTAATTTCCTAGTCCGTAAGGGCTGTCGTAGTATGCAGGCGTCCGTCATATAGTTCTATGCGGCGATTTCCTATTTTTGCAAATTCCGGGTTATGCGTTACAAGAATGACTGTTATGCCGTGATTTTTATTTAGGTCTGTCAGCAGTTCTTTTATTTCTTCGGAACGTTTGCTGTCCAGATTTCCCGTAGGCTCGTCGGCTATTAAAATTGAGGGGGAATTTATCAGCGCTCTCGCTATTGCTACGCGCTGCATTTCTCCGCCGGAAAGCTGCGAAGGCAGATGGTTTTTGCGGTGAGATATGCCAAGCATTTTTAAAATTTCATCAAGTTTGTTTTCATTTGCTTTGAGTTCTTTTTGAAAAACTGCGGGAACTAAAATGTTTTCTTTTACGGTCAAAGTCGGTATCAGGAAAAATTTTTGGAAAATGTATCCGAAAAATTTTCTTCTTATTATTGTAAGTCCGCTTTCAGAGAGTTTTAAATTTTCCTTAAATATCTGCGTGCCGTCAACTTTTAATGAGCCTGAAGTCGGGTTGTCCAGACAGCCTAAAATATTTACAAGCGTTGTTTTGCCTGAACCGGATTGTCCGGTTACGGAAACGATCTCTCCCTTTTGTATAGTAAAACTTACCTCGTTTAAAGCGTATACTTTTTCAGAGCCTCTGGTATATATTTTTGTTAATTTTTCGGCTTCGATTATATTCTGCATAAATCCTCCGTTTTAATCGTTTTGTCTTATGGCGTCGAGCGGTCTTATGTTTGCGGCTCTTAACGCCGGATAAATGCCGCCTATGATTCCTATAAGCGCTATTGCTCCCAGCGATAACAGCGCTATGTACATATCTATCGATATCAAAGTTCCGTTAGGCGTAAACGGCAGAAAATAACGTATGGCAAGTTCCGAAGCGTTTGAAAAAATTCCCGAAAAAATTATTCCGATTATTCCTCCGACAGAACATAAAAGAGCGGTTTCTATAAGCACCATAACGAATATGTCTTTTGGAAGCGCTCCCATACTTTTTAAAATTCCTATTTCCTGATAGCGTTCAAATACGGACATTAAAACCGTATTTAAAACGCCGAACATCGCTATTATAAACGCTATAAAAGCTATTGACAAAACTATGGCCTTTGCGCTTGTTACTAAACTCATGATCGTATTTTTTACCTGCGCCATAGATACCACCTGAACGTCGGGCAGGCTGTAAAGTTTTTCTTCAAAAGCGTTTGCGTCGGCGTCGCGTTTAAGCTGTATTCCCAGCATTGTAAGCTGTCCGTTTTTGTCAAAAACTTCCTGCACGGTTTTTAGCGGGAGAAAAATCATTCCGTCGTCTTGCGTACCGGTGCGCTTAAGTATTCCTACGACTTTATACTCTCTTTCGCTTCCGATCAAAAGCATAGAATCTCCGGTTTCGCGCTGCTCCAGTTCTGCGGCCTCAAAACCCAAAACTATTTCGTTTTTTGCTTCCGCTGAAAACCATTCTCCTTGGTTAAACTGCAAATACGGTTTCATTGCCGGATAAGTTATCGGATCTATGCCCAAATAAACGGCAGTCCCTCCGTTTTCGCCTTTATCGGGATCAAATTCGGCGTGCATAAGCATGGGCGTTGTCTGGCTTACTTCGTCGTTTTTGTGAACGTCTTTAACAATGTCTTCGGGCATGTATCTTAAACCCGTGCCGCCTTTAAGCATAAGCGTAGCCGCTTCGTATGGACAGCCCTTTGCCGTCAAAACGACCTGAAAACCCATGCCTTCTATATCATTGTTTAAAGAAGTCTCATACCCCTTGTTAAATCCCAGCAATGTTACCAAAACCCATGTAGAAAGAGTTATTCCGATAACGGTAAAAGCCGTGCGCATTTTCCTGCGCAAAAGATTTTTGTAAGAAATGTTAAAGATATTCATTATGTCCTCCGTTTATGACTTTGTATTTAAAATGCCCGACTACGAATTTCGGACATGACGACAAAGATGATTCATCTAGTTTGTCATCAACCCACTTATTTGTATTTAACAATCAACCCACTGAAGAGGTTGAAAAATATAGTTAAGCTAAGGTAAAAGATCTTTGAGCATAAAATACTTTACAGCGATAATTTATAATAATTAATAACTTACGCATAACAGCGACAATA
>JAISDI010000163.1 GCA_031264895.1 Endomicrobium sp.
CGAATGCTTTCAGCGGCAAGGGTTTTTGCTTACTTTTTGACCGACTGCAAAAAGTAAGGCGTGGGGTTCGGGGGTCCGCAAAAGCCCCCGACTAAAGCCATTTTTAACGGCAGACCATGAACAACAAACAGCCAACGGCAACAAAGACTACCCCGTCCGCTCCCAATAGAAACCCCGTCAGAGCCTTCGGGGTTGATACCCCGTCCGGCTTCGGCCACCTCTTTTTACAAAATGGGAATTTCCGGAGCTTTGAAAACTGGAAATTTTACGACGACGACAAAATGGATTCCCGATAAAAACCTTCGGGAATGACAAATGAGTGAAATCATTTTTGTCGTCATGCCCTAAATTCTCGGAAATGCTGTAATTCTTTTGAAGCCTGCCCCGTGAGGTCTTAACACGGGGGGCATGTTAAATACAAATCCAGTGGGTTGATGACTGCAAACAGCATGTATTACAAATTTTAATCGAGCCTGCTGCCGTATCATATCTTCGTTTAGAAATTATATTCGGCATTTTTAAATAGAGGGAAAGAAGAGTCTTTTTGCGAAACTGTGGGGTTTTGCGTTTTCCATAAAATATTAAGAAAAGGGTCATTGTAAACAATGCCCCTTTCTTGTTCGGGATTGTATATTTCCGTACAGAAATATTCAAATTCGGCGGTTTCCGAGAGTACTTCGAAACCATGTGCAAAACCTTCGGGAATAAATACCATATTAAGACTTTGCGAATCGAGTTCTATCCCGACCCATTTGCCGAAATATTGGGAATTTTTTCTTAAATCAACCGCTACGTCAAAAATTTTTCCGGATACCGCGCGTATGAATTTTCCCTGCGCGTAAGGATTAAGCTGATAGTGAAGCCCTCTCAGGACGCCTTTAGATGACTTCGAAAGGTTAATTTGTTTTATTTGTCTTCCTATTGCGGCATTGTTAAAACTCTGCTGCTGAAAAAGTTCGCAAAAAAAACCTCTTTCGTCTTCAAATTTTTTTGATTCTATTGCAACTACATCCGGAATATCGAGTTTTCTAAAAACAAACGGCATTTTTCTTTTCTCCCTATCTGAGCATATTCTGTTTTGCTTCATAATATTCGCCGGATTTTAAAACGTATTTTCCTTCGCGCCCTTTGACCGTAGCTTCGCCTCTTCTTACTCTGAAAATAATGCTCGGATATTTTTCAAGGAACGTTACTCTTGTATCGCTTCCGAAAGTTACCAGAGCATAACCGGCAAGCCATGCTTTTATTGTGGAATTTTTAACTTTCGATTCCACTTTTGAAACTTCTATTTCTTTTGATACCGGATGTTTTAAAATGAGAATTTCCTGATTTTTTTCAAGAGTAATCGACGCCGTATTAAAAATTCTAATTTCTGCGGTACCGCCGGTAGCGTGTATTTTTGAACCGTATACGAGTTCCGGAATGCTTTCGATATTTTTATATACTGAAATTTCGCCGTCGGGCGTTTTTATTTGTATCGAGTTCGTAATTCTTGCAATTTTAATCAAAGCTGTGGCATAAACGCTGCATGAGGCAAATATGACGGCAACTAAAACTAAAAAAACTTTTTTCACCATTGTTTCTCCCTATTTATCAAGATAGACTTCAATATTGTGCGCGCCTTTTTCAAAAGCTGTAACCAATGTACCCTGAATTTCTTTACCGTCGACTATAATTTTTTTGGCCTTTGTGTTCTTTTTAAGAGCTTTATTGAAAAATTTTATATTGTAATGCGCGCCCCTGAAATCTATACTGAGCGAACATTCGGCAAAATCTTTGTTTGCGGGAAGGCGCGGGTCTATTCTTAAACCGTCAAGTTCTCCTCTGACGCCGAAGAAAAAATTCTGGAAGACATATCTTGTCCATGACGCAGAGCCTGTAAGTATGGGGTATTCCCCCCTTCCTGCAATATTGGGATTATCGGAAGAAACATAATATTCCGGTATCCATGGCCCGCTTCTGAATGTTTCGTGTTCATGATTTAGCGGATTTATGCCCGAAAATATTTTAAAAGCGTCTTCCGCCCTGTCTCTTTTTAACATTGCCCATACAAAAAACAAATTTGCATGGCAGAAAATAGCGTTATTTTCTTTTGTACCGGCTGCAAAACCCGTAATTCTTCCTATAGTTTTATCAAACTTCAAATAAGGAGGATAGTTGAGTTTTAAAGCGCCGACTTTTTTATCGTAAAGATATTTTAAAACCGAATCTATGACTTTATCCGCCGAGCGTATTTTATCTGCTCCGCCGCAAACAAGCGACCACGTCTGCGGCATAAGCATCATTTCAAAATCGTCGGAAGAAGGATCCTTTTTTGATAAAGCGTTTTTCTTAAATATTGAGTCGACGGCTTTTCCGTCGTCAAAAATATATCCGCTGTAATAACTGCCGTTCCACGCTTTTTTGTTGGCATTGGATATCGAAAGTCTCGCTTTGTTTCTTAAATCTTTTAATATGTCGTCGATTTTTATTTTGACTTTTTTTCCGCTGATTTTGCCGTTTACTTTATTTAGGTAATTTGTCAATTTTCTTTTACGTTCTTTTGACGGTATGTCCGCCGGGGTTTTCCATTTGTCGATAAGCGTTGCAAGTTCTTCAAAAACTTCGATTTCTGCGATATTTTTACGTTTTGCCGCTTTTTCAAGCAAATCGGCAAGTTCATTGCAGTCAAGAGCCGCGCCAAAAGTGAAAGTTACGTTTTCGCCTTTTACCTGATCTACGGCGTCGTTCCAGTCCGCTCTTTTTTGTTTTAAAAGATTGCTGCTGCCGACATCATAAAACATTGTCAAAAGCTGCGTCAGCAAATGTTCTATAACGGTTCCTTTGTATATGGAATTGTTTGAAGTTTTTTGATTTTCTATGGTCTTGGCTTTCCAGCCTAAATCTTTGACTTCGCCTCTGCTTCTGTAAGCGTCTTTAAAATAAGCTATTCCCGGACGAAACAAAAAGTCATAGTCTCCGAGAAAATTTACAAGTATCATTACGGTTTGCGCCGTCCAATACGGATGATCGCACCATAAACCGTTTATTTCGTCGCTGCCAAATTCTTTTGTTCTGGCAAAAAATCTTGTGGCATTTGTTCCGTCAATGCGTATGCCTTCAAGAGTTTTAATCGTTCTTTCTTCAAGACCTTTCGGGTCAATAACCGTGGCGGCCATCATATCCTGCCAAAAATCTCTCCAGCCTGAAAAATCCGAACCATAATCCGTTTGCGGATGTCCCGTATTTCCGAACCAGTATCTCATTGACAATTGATAACACCACCATTTGTTCCATGAAACGTCAAAATCTTTATTGCCTGTAGTAATAACAACTCTTGAAGTTCTTTCTTTCCAAAAAGCGTTCAGTTTGTCAAAAGCTTTTTGCGCGCCCGCATAATCGTATTTTTTTAAGATTTTTCCGGCTTCTTTACCGCCGCCGAAAGCAATACCGTTGATTATGACAAATTTTTCGGACTTTCCCGCGGCAATGACAATATTTTTAAATTCAACCGCTCCTACGGCTTCTTTGCCGTAACACTGCGCTTTTGGCGCTTCATTATTGATTATAGCCTGCGGTTTCAGCCACATATTATTGGCGCCCAAAAACGTTTCCCTGTCGGAATAAAATCTGTTTCCTTTCCTGCCTTTTTGAGTCTGCGCGCCCATAAAATAACAAATATCGCTGGAATCCGTCGAACCTTCAACCCATTCAAGTCCGGGAAGTATTTCAATATGTTCTGTTACTTTGCTTTTATTGTAAAGCCTTACCACGTCTCTGTGATATTCCACATAAGCTCTGCTGCCGCCAAAGATTGGCACGGCCGGAATAAAATCTACCGTCTGCGTTTTATCGGAATCGTTTTTAATTTCAACAATCCATATTTCCGCCGCCTCATCATTAGGCACGAATACGGTTGCCGACACGGAAAGAGCATGTTTTTTTGATTTTCCGCTAAAACGGGAGTATCCCAAACCCATATCATATTTTGGTTCAGACGTTTCCGTAATGGTTAAATCATAATTATTTACAAGCCACGGCTTTTCGCCTTTAGGCCTTACCCACAAAAATCTCGCCTGCCCTTTAGGAAAATTCGGGCCGTCAAATTCGCCGAACATTCTCGTATAATCAAAACCGCTGAAACCTCTTAGAAAATTATCGCAGATTGAAAAATAGCGCGGACTGTTTGCAAGCATATTGATAAGAGGCTGAGGCAGTTTCCTTGAATCGTTTACGGTTAATTCTCCACAATCGTTGTAAGTCCAAAGTTTTGACATTTAAAACTCCTTAAATTTTTACCAAAGTTCAGCTTCAATTACCGCTCTTCTGTTTTGCTTTTTGCTTTCTTCGTTTTTTTCTTTTGAAACCGGCTTTGATATTCCTATTCCGATAATTTCTATTTTGTCTTTATCTATGCCGTTTCTTATCAAAGCCCTTCTCACATTTTCGGCTCTTTGCGTCGAAAGTTTATTATAATTTTCCCCAGAACCCGCTTCTGACTCGTCTTCGTGACCTTCAACGATTATAGAGTAATCTTCATAAGTCAAAACATCTGCGGCAAAGACGGCAATTGTGTTTCTGGCTTCCTTTGAAAGAGAAGCTTTTCCGTGTTCAAAAAACTCAATATCGGTTTTAATTTCTTCGGGTATGTGATTTGTCGCGGCAAACAAAGAAGTTATAAGAATTTCTTTGCTTGACAGCATGTCTTTATTATTCTTGCCGCCGGTATAATCCAGATGTTTTGAGTAACAAGCCGGCAAAAACACAAACAGTAATAACAGAGGAAATATTTTATAGATTTTTTTCATACAATACCAACGAATTATATAACTTTTACCCCACACTTTCAAGACACCCTTGCGGGCGAAATTTTAGAAAGGCAAAGACACAGAAACGGCGATCACCCCGTCCGAGACAATGTCTCGTACACACCCTTTAAACCAAGATAGTCCATTAGAGTTTTCTAAAAACCATCTTTTTTCCTTTGTCGTCATCCCCGAGTGTTTTTATCGGGGATCCATGTTCGTCGTAAAACAAAAACTTCTTTAGTAAAGTCATAACCACCGGCCGTGCCGGTGGCTTGCACTGCCCCTCCAGGGCATTTTATAGGCACGGGCCTAAAGGCCCTCTGAAAATGGCAACGCGCACACTCGCCCTACCGTTATTAAA
>JAISDI010000178.1 GCA_031264895.1 Endomicrobium sp.
TCAAAAGCTTTTGATCCGGATCATTTCCTCTTTCCTTAGAGCTTACCACCATTTGTTCTATTTCTTCTGCTTCTTCATCAGTCAGTTCACTATGAGTTGTGTACGTAGAACGTCCGTAAGAAGCATCATATTTTACAAATATACTTTTCGGGCTGAATATTTTATTTTTTAAGACTTCTTTGGCAGCTGCTATACGCCTGCGCCCAGCATCGCTTACATCAAAGGCTGTCTTTGCATCAATCATATTTTGTATTTCCGCAGGGATAGTGTCCTTTCTTATAAAATCTTTTCTCGCCCTTTCAAATATATCTAAAATTAACGCCATTTTTTTTTCAAAGCGATCCTTATTGCCCACAATGGGATTAATACGTAAGATTGCCTTTCCTCCCGCTAAAAATTGAAGGACAGCATCACCTTTTACAGTAGAATCCACAAAAGACCTAATTTCTATATCTAAGTTCTTTTCATTTGTCAGAGCTTTTACAAATGCATTATTAAAAGCTTCAATGTTTTTTTCTGAAATCGATTTATCAGCCGCCTCAAACTCCACTGTTCCGACATTGAGATCAGTTCCAATGCTTTTTCCTGAGACCGATTTTAAAAACTCATCAAAAGAAATTCTTGCCGAATTCGTATATTTATCCGACTCCATATCCACTTTTACGCCGTATTGTTCAAATTTCTTTATTATTTCCTCAATTTTTTGCGAATTATATGAAATTGTCTTATTAACATCAGCTCTCGGTAAGGCTTTTTCGGCTATTCCCGGATACATGGAATCCAGTTGTTTAAGTAACGAGGATTCAAGTTTATTTAAATCACCAACCTCTTCAGTATCCACGTAGCCTATCAACGAACGTGACCGGCTTATAAAACTTGCTATTCCATCAAGTATAAGCTCAACTTTTCCAAACTCATCTACGGCGAGATACGGATAATCGTTTAAAAGTTTTAAGAAATCTTTGGCATCAACATAAAAATCCTTTATTGAGTCATAATAATTTCTTTGAATTCCATGCTTTTCAATAGTCTCAAGCCTATATTCAAAGTTTGCTATTTTGTATTTAAGGTTTCTAAGTTTTGCTTTTGCGGTTTTTTCCGTCCTTGATCTTTTTAAGGCGGACAATACTTTTCTGACAAATTTTAAATTATAAGTATCTTCTATAACCGTGCGGATCTCGCCTTTCGCCCCGCCTATCGCAGTGTGCCGCTGTTCGTGATTAGCTATAAGATCTTCCGCAAGTTCGCCGGATCTTTTATCCAGAAAAAATAAAGCTATAGGGTTGACGTATATCACGTTTGGATCGCTTTCGCTTACGGTCGCGATCAACGATAATAACTTTTTGCCCGCTATATCAGCCGGAGCCGAAGCGTCAAATATACTCCTAATAGTTATCTCCGGAGCAAGTTTTATATTAACGTCTTCTGATCCTCTAAGCCTGTTTTCAAAATATCTTATAAACTCGTCTTGAGTCATTCCGTTCGGAAGCCTCATAGAGGCAATTTGGGCAATGTTTGTTTCCTGAGTTTCAAAAGGTTTTGCAGTATCAGCCGTTACGTAATTTTCAAAATCAGTAAGGGAGTTACGGACAATGTTGATCTGGGAATAACCGGCAAGATTAAAAAGTGATGCGGTCAGAAAACACACTCCTACCGATAAAGATATACCCGCAGCGATGGGAGCGCCAAGTGTGAAAAGAGCGCCGGTGCCTACTGCAAACTGAAGCATTCCAACAAGTATCGCAGGTATAGCAAAAAGCAATCTATTGATCTCATCCTGCCGTTTGGTATCATAATTAAGCCTTTCGGTATTTTGCGCAATGTCCTGTTTAACTTCCTGCGTGTTTCCCTGAGCATCTTTATAAGTAAAGGTTACTTGATATTTATCGCCGTCTTTTATGGGAACCCCTACTGATAAATCTTCGATTTTAAACTTATCCTTAAGCTCCTGCGCGTTTTCCGCAGCCATCTGTGAGAATATTGATGGGAAATTATTAAGTTTCCCTTCATTTTCGGCAGTCCGCAAAATCTCAAAAGATGTGATATACGAAGCAATATACGGTATCGGGTTATTTTCTGCAAAATTAAGCATGCCGCTTTCAAGCATGTCTTTGAAAGTATTTTGCAATACCTCAGCCTGTCTCAATATATTAGCGTCGTAATTTCTTTCCGAAAGCGACGTATCCTGCGTAACATTAGGAGTTATGACAATATAGCTGTAGCCGTTATCTCCCATAAGTTTTGCCAAATCGTGAGTATGAAAACCACCCGTAATGACCACATCTATATTTTTGGCGTTTTCCAGAAGTTTTGAAGCGGACTTTTGCTCGGAATTTTTAATAAGCCTGATTTTTTCTTTTGTCTGCTCCGGAAGAAGTCCCGTTATCTGTTCAAGAAAATACCTGTTTCTCTCTATGTTGACTTTGTAGAATTTGTCGAACAGATCATAATATTTTTCAAGTTCCGGAAGGCCGTCAATATCCGCGTAGCGTTCCCAAAGCATTTTAAATTTTGGAAGGCTTTTTTCAAAAAAATCATATTCTTTTGCCGAAACTTTATTGTTGAGATAATTTTCAAAAGTGGAGAACATATCGTTAAGAAAAAGTATTTCGATTTCTGTGTTCGTTTTCGCAAAACGATACATGACCTCTTTGCTAAGCTGTCTTTCTTCGGTAACCAAATCAACAGGATTTATACTCTGGTTGAGCCTGATCATTTCAAAAAACTTTTCAAGTTCTTTGTATCGTCCGCCGAAACCGGATTTATCATATACGTTTGCAAGCGCAAGATACAGGTTCCCTTCTTCGTCTTTTTTATCGAATAATTCGGCAATTTTCTTATATTCGACATAAGGCATCTCGGATTTCAACGCTCCTATTAATTCGCTAAGCTGCGAATTTAGCTTCTTATTGCTGAAAGAAGACTGAAGCTTGATCATCTTTGCAAAATTAACTATCGAAGCATAATTTGCAAAATTAACTCCGGAAACGCCGGCTTTTTCAAGCAAATATTTAAAATATTTGTCAGCGCCTATTTCACCCGTTTTGTATCTGTCAACAACTTTTAAAAAAGCAGTATTTTCTTTGGAATAATATTGTTCCGAAATATTATTTAAGAAAATCTTAATTTCCGGAATTAAATTTTGAATCTCATCGCGTTTTTTATATATTTCGTCAAGCCTTGCAAAGTTTTCAATATAAAGTTTACGGTTTTCTATGCCGTGAAGAATATTTATTTTGGAAGATTTTATCGAATAGTATTCCGCTCCGCTCAACTTGCCTTCTTTCATAAGAGCGGCTATGGCGGCTTCCCTGAAGCTTTCATCTTCAATATTTGCAAGCCAGCCCGTGCTTACTTGTCCGACCGCGCCTTCAACGTATACTTTGTTTATTCCGTATTTTGCGTCAAGCATAGTAAGGATCCCGTTAATATTGCGCTGGGTTTCCTCATGGGCATGCAGATCCTGAATATTGACTATCACTTTGCCGTTGCCGGTATTGAGCGCATCCGTAATTCTTCCTATATTGAAAGGGATTATATAATCCGAAGGTGAAGCAATTTTAGCAGGCTGCGAAGGCAGCGGCGTTTGCGACGGAGCAGCCCACCCGCTTAATGTAAAAACCGAAAGCATAAAACTTGCGGCGGTCAAAACCACAGTAACTTTTTTGAAATTGACCATTTTGAAATTTTTTAAAAACATGTTTTCCCCCTCGACAACGGTTAATAAGTCCGATATATAAAGTCGTAATGTATTTTTTATGCCGCACGTAACATTGCTTTGATGCCTTCTTGCATTTCTGCAAAATTTTCCTGTCCTTTTTCGACAGTTGTTTTTTCAACTCTATCCGAGTAAAGAGCAAGCATCGCAAGCAATTCGGAAAGCGCCATAGGCTTATTTTCCCGCGATAGAGAATCGCTTTCAATAAGAGACGTAAGTATATTGATAGCTTCTCTTACCGAAGGCTGTATTTCAGCAATAGTTGCGGTTGTAAGTTTTCCGGATATGGATTCCACTAAATTTTTGGCTCTTTCAAGTTCTGCGTTGACCGAAGCGTCGCTTTCCGCAACATAACCGTTATTATCGCGCAGCTCGTGAATATAGGGTACTTTTTCGGCCTGCTGTGTCCCAATATTGTTAAGTACCTTATACATCTTAGCCTCTACCAGCGCTGTTCTGTAAATATCAATGTCCGTTTTTACCTTAAACTCAATGTCGCCGATATAAGCATCTGACTGCGTCTTTTCAAGAATTCCCTGCAAATACCCTTTGGCTTCTTCAAAAACAAGCGAGGCTTTTTGATCATCGGAAGAAGCCGCCGCCTCGCTGAGCTGTTTTGTTTTAGCATTAGGAAACGCTTCATAAAGATTTGCCGCAAGAGACGCGTCCGCAGAACTCGCGCTGCGCATATCGTTTAAAAGTTTGTAAAGAGAATTTTCCTGTTCGGGGTTAAGTTTAATATCCGCTTTTGAAAGCGCAACTTTCCTGCCCGCATTATATCTTCCTTCCGGAGTTGATTTAAAAAGCGATATTTTTTTGTTGACAATATTTTTAATCATTCTGACTATATTTTCGCCTTCCGCAGTATTTTTCATAGCGGAAATAATTTCCCAATCAAGCCCCAGCGCCGCCGCATCAGATTCAAGAGCGCTTTCTATATTGCCCGCGATCTGCGCCGCGTCCGAAGTCTGCCTGTTGTATACTCTCTCGCCTACGCTAAAATCAAGCCACGCTTCTTTTACATTGATCGTGTCGGATCTCGTTTCAACCGTAACGACATTTCTGATATTCTGCGCGGATAAACGTCCTAAAATAGCGGCGTTTACTTCAACATTTCTGCCGGCGTCTTCGGCTTTGATGCCTATAATACCGTTCGAGTTTTCTCTGTTGACGGCAAACCT
>JAISDI010000237.1 GCA_031264895.1 Endomicrobium sp.
CGTGTTATTTGCTTTTCTGGCGTCGGCAAGAGGTATAAAAAAAGTGTAAGTTTTAAACGTCATATGTATCATATTTTTAATTTCCGAAGGGTTTGCTCTCTGCCAGTAACCGTTATAGAGTTTCATCTGCACGCCGTTCGGGTAAACTTTTACCGCCGCCGAAGAAGCCGCTATGCGCCACGTACCCTGTTCCTGCTCGTCTTTTTTCTTTTGTTTTGCCTGACCGAATTGGTTTCTCTTATCGTCTTCGAACCTGTATATGTTCACGCCGGACATAGTGTTGTCTAAACTGTTAACTTTATTTGCGTAAATTTGGTATTCGCCGAGTTTTACTATGCTTTTTTCGTCAAATCTGACAAGCGGGCGTTTCATGATTATTTCTTCAAAGAGACTGCGGAAATTACCGTGCATGGCCGGCGACCAGAAATGATTGAAAAATATAAGAAAAACGGAAATCAAAGCTACAAAAATAATTACCGGCGCAGACAGCGTTTTATAATCCGTGCCTGTTGCTTTCATGGCGGTTATTTCATTGTCTTCAGAAAGTCTTCCGTAAGCTATCAAAACCCCAAACAGCACGGCCATTGGAATTGCAAGCGTAAGAATATTGGGCAGGATAAAAATAAAAAGTTTTATTACTATCCATAAAGCTACGCCTTTTGAAAGAAAAAGGTCAACAAGCTGGAAAACCTGATCCAAAAGTAAAATCATTGAAAAAACAGCCAATCCGAAAACAAAGGATCCGCAGAACTCTTTTATGATGTAGAAATGCAGTTTTTTTATCATAATTTAATGAAGAATTATATCAAAAAATTATGGAAAAATGAATAAGAATTTAATATAATTTTCGGATATATAAACGCATAAATAAAAATGAAAAAACTAAAAGTAATTTTACCATTATTTTTATTGTTCTTTTCTGCTGTCTGCGCAGCGGATTATAAACCTACAAATAAAAAAAAATATTCTTTGATTGATGAAAAAGACGAAATATATAAGCAGTTTGACGAATACGACGGAAAATATTCGAACGCTCAAACCGCAGAGTCTTCCGCAGCGGCCATACCGGACTTTAATGACGAAGTCCCGCAAACCGCCCAAGAAATTGCCGGACGCGAAATTTTGGATTATCTTAACCAAAATGCTTTTTCAAATCTCGGATATACTTCGGAAAAATGGAAAAAGAAAGACGCTCTTGCTTCGGATTATGCGGCGGCGCAGTCTTCCGGGTCGGCAAAGCCCCAGCAGGAAACTCTTCCTCCCGGAATACTTGCGTCGCTGCCTTTTGAAACGCAGCTTTCGCTTTCCGGAAGGAAACTCATAGGCATAGAATACACGGCGCGTCAGTACGATAAAGAAGAGGACGGAAAGAGGAAAAATACGTCTTCTTTGAATATGCAACAGGAACTTCAGATGCGCATTTTGGGAAAAGTCGGAAGCAGGCTTGACATTAACGTTGATTATGACGACACGGCGGACAAAAAAGATATTTCGCTGGTATATAAAGGAGAACCGGACGAATTTATACGTCAAGCCGCCTTCGGAGACATTTCCGTCGCTCTTCCCACTACGGAATTCATGAACTATTCAAAAGAACTTTTCGGTTTAAAAGTCGACACGAGATATAAAACTTTCATGCTGGACGCTTTTTTCAGCAAAACGAAAGGCGCGTCGGAAATCAAACGGTTTGAAGGCAATACGCAGCTTGAAAGAAAAACCATTTCAGATACTTCGTATATACGGTTAAAATATTTTTCGATAAAAGACCCGTCAAATCCGTCGCCGCCTGCGATAAAAGCAGGAAGCGCGCGCGTTTTTATCGACTACCAAAGAATAGACCCTAACTTAAATATATCTATCACGACTTCAACTCCGTTAAACTTTTTAAAAAATCCATTCTCTCCGGCTTACAGAGGCAATTTTATTCTTTTAGTCGCCGGGCAGGATTATACTATAGATTACAATACGGGCATAATTACGTTTAGAAACCAGCTTGCAAGCAATTATGTCGCGGCAATAGATTATCAATATGTAAACGATACGTGGCTGAGCTCCGGAGGCACGTCTCCGGGCCTTCCTCTGATTATAAAAGACGCAAATAATACCTCGAAGCTTTCAACGGAATTAAAAACGTATTATAATCTCGGAAATTTAAAAATTATACGCGATAACGGAAGGGGAAATTTTATACTTGAAGTAAAAGATTTAAACGGAGACTCTCCTTCCGTAATAAACCCCGGAAATAAATCCGTTCCGTCTTATCCGTCTAACATTACAGTAGATTTTGAAAACGGCATATTTCATTTAAATCCCGTTGACGGCGAACCTCTCGCCAACGATTTGTATACGTTTAACAATCACAGATACGATTTCATAGCAGAATATCAGTACGTGGTAAAAATTCTCACTCTGCGTCCGGGCATAGTGCCGCAGTCCGAAAAAGTAATTATAGACGGAAGAGCGCTGACCGCAAATACGGATTACATAATAGATTATGACCTGGGAATTTTGACGATAATAAACGAAGCCATGATAACCGCATCTTCCGTGATCGACGTATCATACGATTATTCGATGTTCGGCTCGTCGGCAGAATCAACTTTGGTAGGTATGCGCACTAATTTGAATATTACAAACAATATAAGCATAGGCGGAAGTTTGCTGTACGATTTTACGGCTAAAGGTTCGGTTCTTCCGGACATAAGGAGTACTCCGACAAGCCTAATGGTAGGCGAGGGAGACGTTAAAATAACGGATTTAAGAGTAGACAGCCTGAATATGACTATCAATGCCGCCGCAGAATATGCCGTCAGTTCGCAGGACTATAACACCTCGGGAAAGGCCTTGATAGACTCTTTTGACAGCGCGGTTTATGAAGACAATGCGAGCATGGTCGACGAAAACTGGTTTCATGCCGCCGACAGAAATCCCGCGACGCAAAGAAATCTCAATGAACTTTCATGGAAAAGTTATGATATCAGCCTTAAAGATATAAGCTCGGACTTGGAAATAGTCGACGGTCAAAAACAGCTTATTTTGGAAATAGATTATAATGTTACGACGCGTTCGCAGATCGCAATGGCTCAAAAACTTTCTACTTCCGGATACGATTTTTCAAAAAAACTTTATATGGAAGTATGGATAAAAGGAGACGGAAAGGGCGCAAAGTTTGCATTTGATTATGCGACAAACATAAACGAGGATTCCGACGGCAACGGACTGCTCGACACCGAAGATAAAGACGGAAACGGCATTATAAGCCCGTGGGAAGATACGGGTCAGGAGTTTCATAATATCAACGGCACAATATCGCTTATAGGCGCGCACGACGGAAAGCTTAATACGGAAGATTTAAACGGTAACGGCATTCTCGACACGTCGGAAGACATCGCCGGAGGTATAGATTTGAGCGCTGCGTCATCGTCTATAATTGACGAAAACGGCATAACG
>JAISDI010000244.1 GCA_031264895.1 Endomicrobium sp.
CCGCCCCCCCCCCCCCCCCCCCCCCGGGGCGCGCCCCAGGACAGCGTTGTACTCTATGAGATTTATGCACCGTGGCGTACTGATTTAGCATTTATTGAAGTATATAATCAAATAAAAAATAATACTCTTGTCGATATATATAGGTGCTATGAACTTTGGCAGTTAGTAAATGAAACTTCCGGTTTAGAGGGCGCTATTATTGAAATAGGGGTATGGCGCGGAGGAACAGGCGCACTAATAGCAAAACAGGCAGAACTTCTTGGAATAACATCGCACGTTTATTTATGTGATACATTTACGGGTGTGGTAAAAGCCGGAGAAAATGATTCCTCCTATAAAGGCGGCGAACATTCTGATGCGTCAAAAAGCACAGTAGATGCGCTTATCAATAAATTAGGATTAAGCAACACAAAAATATTGGTAGGAATATTCCCGGAGGATACGTCAGAAATGGTAGCCGACTCAACATTTAGATTTTGCCATATTGACGTTGATGTGTTTCAGTCAGCAAAGGATATTGTCGAGTGGATTTGGGATAAATTAGCGGTTGGCGGCATAATAGTATTCGATGACTATGGAAATAAGAATTGTGACGGAATAACAAAATTCGTAGATCAAGAGCGTAAAAAAAATGATAGAACGGTAATACATAATCTAAATGGACACGCGATTATAATTAAGACAAAAAAATAGGTATAAACCTGCATTATTATTACTTAACTGTGAAACAACCTTTTATTGTTCTTATGTTTTATGTATAATTGCTAAATAAAAAGCTTTCTTTAAGACGGAAAATGCCGCTTAGTTCTTGGGAAAATCTGCCGTCTTCCCCCAAAATTCAAAAAATGGCGCTTAATACTGTTTCCGGACGATTAATTTTTTCCGGAAACGTTTAGTGTTTGGAGTGTTTATGTCATATCTTGTATTAGCCAGAAAGTTTCGTCCCCAGAATTTTGACGAAGTTATAGGACAAAATCATATCTCGCAAACGCTTAAAAATGCGATCTCGGAAAACAGAATAGCCCACGCATACCTTTTTTCCGGCCCCAGAGGCTGTGGGAAAACTACTATGGCGAGGATCCTTGCCAAAGCGCTAAACTGCAAAAACGGCCCCGCCACAGAACCTTGCGGAGTGTGTGAAAACTGTATTGAAATAGGAAAAAGCGCAAGCGTTGACGTTATGGAAATTGACGGAGCGTCAAATAACGGAATAGATGAGATAAGAGCGCTCAGGGAAAACGTAAAATTTTCTGCCGCAAATTCAAAATATAAAATTTACATAATAGACGAGGCCCACCAGATAACCGTGCAGGCTTTTAACGCTCTTCTTAAAACTTTGGAAGAGCCGCCGGAACACGTAGTTTTTATTATGGCTACGACCGAACAGCACAAAATTCCCGTAACAATACTTTCAAGATGCCAAAGATACCGCTTTAAACTTATATCCGCTAAAGAAATTGCCGGAGCTATTAAAAATATCGGCGCAAAAGAAGGTTTTGAAATAGATGACGACGCTTTGAGTATAGTTGTAAATGCTTCAGGCGGCTCAATGAGAGACGCGCTAAGTCTTCTGGATCAGGCAGTTTCTTCAAGCGCGGGCAAAATAAGCGGCGATTATATAAGAGGGCTTTTAGGACTTTTGCCAAAAGAAATAATAGCTTCCGTAACGGAAAACCTTGCCAAAGGCGACATTCTTGCAATATTAAAAACGGTAAAAGAAATTTCCGAGCAGGGATACAATATTTTGCAGTTTGCCAGGGATTTACGAGACCATTTGAGACAGGTTATGATTTATTCAATAAATCCCGAAATAGCCGAAATATCAAGCGAAGACAAAAAACTTTTTGAAGTGCAAAAAACGCTTTTCACGGTTTCGCGCCACGTGAGAATGAACAATTTGCTTTCAAAAGCTCTTGAAGAAATGCGCTGGCACGACCAGCCAAGAATCCTGCTTGAAATGTATCTGCTGAAAATGTCCGAACCGTATTATAATGTCGGAGAACTTCTAAACAGGATCGCCGAACTGGAAAAAAATCTTAAAAGTGGCGATTATTATGTCAGGGAAAACTCTTCGCCCGTTTCTTCGTCCGCATTTTCAGCTAAAACTGCGGGCAGTGATCTTGCAGCCGAAGTTGACGATATAGGAATCGACGCGGATTTGATAAGCGTTTGGAAAGAAATAATTTCGGAAATAACTAAAAAACATCCTTTGACTTCGCAGTCTCTCATTAAAACTCTCGTAAAAATAACTTCGCCTAAGTCCGTGCAGATAACTGTTACAAATAAGTTCGATTACGAGGGAGTTTTGGAGTTTCATGAACAAATAACAAAACTTTACCAGAGAAAAACAGGCAACGATATAGCGGTAAAAGTTGCGATAGAAGACATTAAAATCGAAGAAAAGCAGAATAGAGAAGAAGAAATAGTGGTAAAAGAAGAAACGGAACCCGCCCCCGAAACAGCAGGATATATAGTGGAAGAAGATTTCAAAGAAAGCGCCAAAACTGCCGTTCCAAAACATATTCAGGAAATAGCCAAAAAATTCGGCGGAAAAGCAAAAAAAATGCCCTAGCGGCCTTTGCAGGCGGCAAGTTAGAACGGCAAAAGGCAAAAGTGGATACAGTTTAATAGTACAGATATTTTTATCTTTAATTTTTGTAATAAATGCGTAATAAGCGGGGCTGATCGTATTATCTGTTAAAAAGGATAAAAAAATGAAAAAGATTTTTTTGTTATTGTTCTTATGTTTCTCGGCAGTAAATGCTTATGCGTTGACCGCTAAAGAAGTTTATGAAAAATCTTTAGAATCAAATTTTTCGCGGTCATTATCGGATATGCGCGGAAAAAGCTATGCTATCGAATATACCGTAAAGATTTCCGTATCAGACGCGCAAAGAAAAGAAATGGAAATGGAAAGTTATCTTTTATACAAACATTTTGTCAACGGAAATAAGGAAAGATTAGATATTACCTCCGTAGACGCAAAAAGAACCGATAAGGCAATGAGTTATTCAATTATTGACGACGGAGTAAATTCATATATAAGCTTTAAAGTTCAGGTCGGCGCAAACGGCGAACAAAATTTTATCGATTACAAAGTTTTGACCAATAAAAGAACCGATATAATGGACATAAAAGCTATAGACAAAATAGTTAAAGATGAAGGCGTAAAAAATAATAAAAAAACGGACAATAAAACTTTTGACGATTTGTCGAAATATTATGAATTCGTATTTGACAAAAATACTCCCAAAAACAGTAAAAATTATGTTGTAAAACATTTGGTGAAAGATAAGAAAAAAATAATAAAAGAAATATATGACAAAAATGAAAAAGGCGAAAAAATTTCCGTAAGCGAACAACTGGTCGTTTTAGGCGCTTTGTACGATAATAAATACAGTATCAGCAAGGACAGATATTTGAAAACGGGTTTTGAAACCGCCAGAGATGAAGAAATAATTAAATATCTTGATGAAATGCAGCCGGATAAAGAAAAAACTTCAAAAGAAAATACGGGAACATTAAATTTTGGCGCGAAATCAGTTTACTCCGACTATAAAGAAATAGAAGGAACCGGAATTTTGTTCCCCTATCTCGTAAATTTTCAAGTTGTGTACGGAAGTCAAACTACCGTTTACGAAATGAAAACCGAATCTTTCAAAATAGCGGATGGCAAAGATATGGATTCTGTTTTTGTCCCTACAAATACAAAGAGAGGCAAGGCGTCTGCGCCGGAAGAAGTTACGGTTCCTGCGTCTGCGGATTGGAAACATGTAAGGGACGAACTTAGAAAGGAAGTGATAAAAGATCTCAAACAATCGGTAAGAGAACAAATAAAAGACGAAAGCAGAAGAGCAGCCAAAGAAAGCGCCAAAAGCGTTACTAAAGGCATTATTAAAGGACTCGGCGGATTTTGATATGAACAGACCTCAGCCTATAGAAAAAATGGTGGAAATAATAAAGAAACTGCCGGGTATCGGGCCGAAAATGGCAGAACGGTTAAGTTATCATATATTAAAAATGCCTTCAGGAGAAATTGAAAAACTTATTGACGCAATACAAAAAGCGAGGCAGACTTTAAGATATTGCAGTTCCTGTTTCAATCTCAGTGAAAGCGATCCGTGTCCGGTTTGTTCCGACAGCCAAAGAGAACGCGGCATCATCTGCGTGGTCGAAACGCCACAGGATCTGATAGCCGTAAGCAAAGCTAAAGATTATAAGGGTTTGTATTTTGTACTTGGCGGCGCGCTTTCTCCGCTTGACGCGGTTGGGCCGCAAGATATAAGAATTGATAAGTTGCTAAAAAGGTTAAAAAGTGATAATATTAGCGAAGTAATACTTGCGACGGATACGGACTCAAAAGGCGAAACCACCGCATTATATCTTGCCGAAATTATCAAACCAATGGGGATCACGGTTACAAGACTCGGTTATGGTTTGCCGGTTGGCGGAGATATTGAATACGCCGACGAACTTACCATCTCCCGCGCAATTTCCGGAAGAAAAGAAATGTAATAGCCGTTTTTTATGGTTATTGGGTTTCTCTAAAAACCCCTTAGCGGCGTATTATAACGACAACTGCAACAGCAGATTCTGAAACGAGTTCAGAATGACAAACACAGCGCTGTGTCATTCCGGCGAAAGTCGGAATCCATGTTAAGTACACTTTTAGTGGGTTGATGACAAACTTTTAATTTTTTTAAGGTTTCTATAGAGACCTTATTTATATTTCCAATTCTCAGCATTCAAAATAATGTTTTGATTGAAAAACATTGATTTTTTAATTAAAACAAACTAAAAAAGGAGTAAAAAATGTCAGCAAAAATGATTGAAGTTCGTTGGCATGGGCGAGGCGGTCAGGGCGCAAAAACAGCCGCGCTTTTGTTTGCCGAAGCAGTTTTAGCTACGGGAAAATATATTCAGGCATTCCCTGAATACGGGCCGGAAAGAATGGGCGCGCCGGTACAATCTTTCAACAGAATAAGCGAAGACCCCATAACTATACATTCAGGGATCACAAACCCGCAGTATGTTGTTATTCTCGATCCGTCTTTGATGGACTGCGTTGACGTTACCGACGGGATCGGTACGACCGGCAAAGTTATAGTAAACACTACATTCAGCGCGGAAGAAATCGCGAAGCAGCTTATGGTTGACAAATCGCAGGTTTACGTTGTCAATGCAAGCCATATAGCCGTTGAAACTATAGGAAAAAATATTCCAAATACCCCTATGCTTGGCGCTTTGGTAAAAGTTATAGGAAATTTGGACATAAGCGGCGTTCTTGAAGACACAAAAACAAAACTTACCGCTAAATTCCGTCATAAACCCGAAGTTATAGACGGCAATCTTGCCTCTATAAAAAGAGCTTATGACGAAGTTCAAAGCGCGTAGTTTAAAAAGATTATACGGAGGGGAAATAAAGTGAAAAATAACGAGTGTAAAACAATAAAATTATCAGCGGCAGAGCTTCCTATAGGGGATATAGTTGAAGCCGGCACAGCTAACGACTTTGTAACTGGCGACTGGCGTTCAGAAAGGCCGGTATGGAACAAAGACAAATGTATTCATTGTTTGGCCTGCTGGATATCCTGCCCGGATTCTTCCATTATGATTGCTCCGGACGAAAAAAAGACAACCGTCGTCACCGGCATAGATTATGACCATTGCAAAGGCTGCGGCATATGTTCTAAAGAATGTCCCATAAAACCGACTAAGGCAATTACAATGGAAGAAGAAAAGAAATAAATTAAAGGGGTTAACGAAATGATAAAGACAGTATATCCTAAAGGCAAACTTGTTGCAAAAACCGGCAACGAAGTTATGGCTGAAGCAATGCGCCAAATTGAGCCGGACGTAGTAGCTGCATATCCTATCACTCCCGCAACTGAAATAGTGCAGATTTTCTCACAGTTCGTTGCGGACGGAATAGTAAAAAGCGAATATGTCGCCGTAGAAAGCGAACATTCGGCAATGTCGGCGACAATTGCCGCATCGGCGGCGGGCGCAAGAGCGATGACCGGCACTTCTTCGCAGGGTCTTTCTTTAATGTGGGAAATGCTTTACATAGCTTCGGGCTTGAGGCTTCCGATAGTTATGGCCGAAGTCAACAGAGCCATATCCGCTCCTATCAACATTCACGGCGACCAGTCGGACACGATGGGCGCAAGAGATGCGGGCTGGATACAAATTTATTCGGAAAATTCGCAGGAAGCTTACGATAATATGATCCAAGCCACAAAAATTGCAGAAAAAGCCAAGCTGCCCGTTTTAGTTACTACGGACGGCTTTATTATTTCTCATTGTATGGAAGTCGTGGAAACTTATCCGGACGAAGACGTAAAAAAGTTTATCGGAGAATATAAGCCCGAAAGATACCTCTTAGACGTAAAAAATCCTTATACGCTCGGTTCGATCGACCTTCAGGATTATTATTTTGAGCACAGATGGCAGCTTGCCCAAGCCATGAGAGACGCAAAAAATACGATTTTGGAAGTAGCAAAAGAATTTGAAAACACTTTCGGCAGAAAATACGATATGTACGAAAAGTTCATGATGGACGACGCGGAAATTGCAATAGTCGTTATAGGCTCGACCGCCGGAACGGCAAAAGTCGTAATAAAAGAGCTTAGAGAAAAAGGAATAAAAGCCGGACTTATAAAAATAAGAGTTTTCAGGCCTTTTCCTGCGGAAATGATTGCAAAAGATTTGGCAAACGTCAAAGCCGTTGCCGTTATGGACAGGTCGGATTCATGTTCGGGAACATACGCTCCGGTTTATTCTGACGTTGTCGCCGCTTTATATGCGCAAGGGGTTACGGGGCCTAAAGTCGTTAACTATGTTTACGGTCTCGGAGGAAGAGAAATCAATACCGAACATATTGCCTCAATTTACGATACGCTTGGCAAAATAGCTTCCGGCGCACAAAAAGCTTTTACCGAAATAGAATACGTCAACGTAAGAATAAAATAAAAATTTCAAATGAAAGGGCTAAGTTCCCGGGAGATATAAAATGGCAAATCTTAAAGAATTAAGCAAAATTCCTGAACGAGTAACCGGCGGACACCGTCTTTGCGCCGGCTGCGGGGCAGGTATAGTCGCAAGGCAGACTCTTCTTGCCGCAGGAAATACGCCCGTGGTAGTTACAAGCGCAACAGGCTGTCTGGAAGTTTCAACTACGATTTTTCCTTATACCGCATGGAAAAGTCCGTTTTTTCACAGCGCGTTTGAAAACTCTGCGGCAACGTGTTCAGGCATAGAAGCCGCCTACAGAGGCTTAAAAAAACAAGGCAAAGTGACAGAAGACATAAGATTCATAGCATTCGGAGGAGACGGCGGAACTTATGATATCGGAATACAATCTTTATCCGGCGCAATGGAACGCGGACACAAAATGCTTTATGTCTGCTACAATAACGAAGCTTATATGAACACCGGCATACAAAGATCCGGCGCAACTCCCAGAGGCGCCCACACGACGACCGCTCCTGCGGGAAAAGCGCATCAGGGCAAAGAACAAAGCAGAAAAGATCTTACGGAAATCATTGCGGCGCACGGCATTCCGTATGTCGCGCAGGCATACGTGGGCAACTGGAACGACTACATTACAAAAGTGCAAAAAGCTTTAGCAGCTGACGGCCCGTCTTTCATAAATATACTCACTCCGTGCAGGCTGGGCTGGGCATACAAGCCCGAAGACACAATGACGCTCAACAGGCTTGCGATGGAAACATGTATATGGCCTTCCTACGAAGTTGAAAACGGCGTCTACAAAATAAATGTAAAACCCAGAGAAAAGAAACCCGTAACGGAATTTTTAAAACCACAAGGCAGATTCAAACATCTTTTCAAACCCGAAAACGCCCCCATATTGGAACAAATACAAAAAGAAGTCGCCGCCAAATGGGAACTCCTGCAAAAAAAAGCCTAACTTTTCAAAGCATAAAATAAAAACCAAAAAAACCAAACCGGCTGTAAAGGCATTTGATGCCTTTACAGCCGTTTTGT
>JAISDI010000008.1 GCA_031264895.1 Endomicrobium sp.
TCCTTTTTCATGCTATCCCCCTTGGCAATAGCATAGTTTTATTTAGATTTTTTCGGTGTCATTTCTTAAATGATATTTCAATTCTTTTTTCAGTGTCATTTTACATGATATGATGCGCATTCTTTCTCTTTTCTTTCATTTTTAGTATAATGCTTGCTATTCAAAAAAAATAGACTTACAAACATAAAAAATGATTATGAACGGAATTGAAGCGGACATAAACGCGCTTGACGAAATAGTAAAAATCAAAGGGCTTTCCGGTATAGAGAAAATACTGCTTGCTACCGACGGGACAGTAACTACCATCTTAGACGTTTTAAACGGAAAAACCTCGGTTAAAATATTGGGCAGGGAAACAAAAAAGGCGGATAAAGCCTTATCGGAACTTCTTGGTATTTATGAAGGTGAGGAAGTTAGCTGTCGCATTGTTTTAATGCATAAAAATGAGCTGCCTTTGATTTATGCCGAATCGCTTATTCCTTTAAAAATGCCGGACGAAAATCTTAAAACCGACTTACTTTTTTCGGATATGCCAATAGGCAGGATCCTCAGAAAACACAATATTGAATCAAGAAGAGAAATCGTGGGAGTAAGCGCCGCGCATGGCGGCGACATGTTAAAAGGATTGTTTAAAAGCGGCGGCGAATTTTTAAGCAGAGAGTACAGAATAATAAGCGGCGGTAAAACTTTAGTCTGGATCAAAGAAATGTTTCCGTCGGATTATTTTAAATAAAAGCATATAAAAAAACAAAGAGGTGATCAAAATGAGTTTGAAAGAAAAGGTTGAACAGGCTTTAGACAAGATAAGACCGAACCTTATGGCTGACGGGGGAAATGTCGAACTTGTAGACGTTACCGATGACGGAGTCGTAAGCGTGAAACTTACCGGCGCCTGCGGCGGATGTCCGATGGCCGCCATGACTTTGCAGTACGGCGTTACTACGGCAATAAAAGAATCCGTTCCTGAAATAAAAGAAGTTAAATCAGTATAAATATGTTGATCGGCGTTATATCAGACACGCATAACGATACGGGCTGCATACGTAAAGCCGTTAATTTTTTCAATCTCCGCAATGTTGATTTGGTTTTGCATTGCGGAGATATTTTTTCGCCCGATGTGGCTAAAGGATTTGCAAAACTTAACTGCGGTTTTAAAGCCGTTTACGGCAATAATGATTTAGACCGTTCCGGACTTGAAAACGTGATTTCGGAATTCGGAATGATACAAGAAGCGCCTTTTGAATTTAAAATTTCCGGCAAACTTTTCGTTATGCTGCACAAACCTTTCAATATAGGCGTAATTGCAGCGAACAATAAATACGATTACGTTTTATACGGACACCTGCACAAAGTAAGCGTAGAAACCGAAGGCAAAACCACAATACTAAACCCCGGCGAAGCGTGCGGACAGCGTTACGGCAGAAAAACCATAGCTTTGATAGATTTGATCATAAACCATACAGAAATTTTTGATTTAGATAATTTGATTTAATGCGGGAAATTTGAAAGAAGCATACAATTAATATATAATAGTTTTTCTAAAGCTGCCATCGTCTAGCGGTTCAGGACATCGCCCTCTCAAGGCGGAGATCACGGGTTCAAATCCCGTTGGCAGCGTAAGTGAGATTAATTAAACCCCGACGATTGAAAGTAAATTGATACTTTTATCGTCGGGGTTTTTCTTTGGTTTTGTGTCGGTTTTTATGCAGTCAGCCACGTAGAAATGTTCGTGTGGTTTTGAAATCCGTATATACTTCTTCCGTTATTCTTGTGTTTGAATCCCATAAACTTTTACTTGCTATACTGTTAAGCGGCGTTAAGGATCGCAAAGATTTTTTTGGAATCATAAATATCGTTTTTCACTTCGTCAATGTCTGTTTTAAGTTTATAATCTATCAGTAACTGGAATAAGTATAGAGAGCTTGCAATTGCCCGTGCTCTGTTTATTTCGCCGTTTTGCTTATTTACGGACGAATTGAACATAGAATTTATCGCTTTAATGATCTCATCTTCAATTTCCGCAGGGTTTATGCCAGTTTCAAGCAATTTATTTATATTCTTGACCGCTTCATTATCCTGTGGATTTGTTTCTGCGATCCTTGTAAGTCGTTCTATCGATCTGCTGTCATTTGCAGAGCCGCCTAAAATTGCCCACGCTTCAAGTTTTAATGACGTATATATATTGCGATAATTTGTCAGCGCGTCATTTGTTACTATTGAATCTTGCGCCATTGCGTATAGAAAACCCATTATTTCCGAAATATAAGCCGTCTTTTCGGCATGATCTGAAGAAGACTTATACTTTTCAATATTTGTTTCAAGAAAGATCAATGCAGCCTCATTATCAGCGCTTATTTTTAACCTTTTTGTAAAGTTTTCCAATTCCTTAAATAACTTGTCAGCCGCCTTAGCGTCCGTTCCTTTGCCCTGAAGTAAATAGTAGTTTTTCAGTAGAACTGCAAATGATGAGAGATCCTTTATTGAAATTGCAGGCATTTGCATTGATTGATCATGCGATTTTTTGAAAATATCTTCCTGTGACATAAGCTCGGACTCGCTTCTTGATCCGGTAAAAAATCTTACTCTCTGCGCGACCGCGACAGAAACGAACGTAAGGTTTCCGTTTACCTTTTCACCTACAAACAAAGCCGTATCCAAACTGAGCATTTTAGACTGCAAGTTTGATAAATCTTTAAGTTTCGTTTCTATGCCGCGCTGGTTTTCATACATATCAAGACCGTCTAATGATATTTCTACCCACAAGTTTAAAAGGCGCGGGTCTGACAGATCGTCATTTGGAGACGCTTTTATGCTTACGATATGCCCGTTTTGAGCATAAGTTTCAAAAGTGTCAAGCTGCTGTGCGCTTATGCCTATGGCAGAGATGATATCCGGATCGATTTTTTCAGTTTCAGATTTTAAATCGTTCATAAAATCAAGAGCCTGCTTTTGCGTAATATCTCCGGTTTTAAAGTTTATCCTGTATCCGCTTATACCTAAATCAATGTCGCTTAACAGCCTATTTTTAAGATTTTGCATGTCTTCGCTTTCTGTTACAGAGTAGTCGCAGATAATATTTATATTGTCTATGATACCGCTTAAAGCCAAAATATGTTCTTTTGACGGGTTAACCAGCACAAAAGATTTCATTCCGTTGCGGCTGTGTTCGTTTATATGATCTTTCAAACTGTCGGCATTAAACGCCAAACAGTCTATAGTTTCAAGCGTTTTCGGCATTTTGCCATTGTAATTTTCGTTCCGGAGCGCGTTGAGATAAAGCGATTCCAGCTTTTCTGGAGAAACTGAAACGTTTTCTTTATTAAAATAATCGAACATGCCTGCATATTCTCCCGCATTGTTTTGTCCTGAAAGAATTTTAATGTGTGAAGAAAAAACGTTATCGTGATCGTTTACATTCGAAAGTTCAATAAAAGCAATGCCGGGCTTTTTATATTTTTCGGCATAAAGCGCGGTCTTGCTTTCGGGATCTATCAATGAGCTTCTCGCCACGGGATCGTTTTGTACCGCCTCGATTATTTTTTGCGCTTCTTGCGTCCCGGCAAAATTATTGTCGATCACTATCGCTGTCGCCATGCGTCCGGTATCCGCTTCTTTATAAGTTTTTGCATATACGCCGACCCCGTTAAGCGTCATTTTCACAAAGCCCTGAGAGAGAAGATCAGTCTTAAACGGTTTTGGAAGTATCAGATACGGGTTTAACCCGCTTTCGTATAATTCAAAAGCTTTCTGCAAATTGTTGTCGGTCAGATCATTGTCATATATGAAATAGTTTTTACCTTTAAGCCATGGATAAGCGGTTTTAGTGTCAGCCTGCGGCATAAGCATTGCTTTAAGCACGCCGATCGGCGCGCTTAAAATACTTTGCTTTTTACCTTGTTTTTTGCCTGCCGATAAAATATGGTTTCTTAAATTCTTTCTAAGTTCCAAAGAGTTGTTAACGAAGGTTTTTTTATCGATATCTCCTTTTTTATATGAAGCTGCGTTTTCATAAATCTTTTCAAGCGTTTCCATATAGACATCGTAAATATCTCTGCCGATATCTTTTCTATTGCGCTTTTCCCTGTAAATTATATTTTTTATCAGTATTGCGGTTTCATTCGGCACGTCGCCTGTTTCAATGCCTTTCTTTTCAACATCATCATCATCTTCGGATGCGTCTATATTCAAAAAATATTCAGAAATGCTTTTTCCCAGTTCGTTTTTACCCACTACGGTTTTTTCTATAAAATTTATTACCGGAGCAAAATTATTGAATCTTCCGTTTTTATGATAAAGTCCTATGACAGCCAAAACTACGGCGCTTCCCGCTGAAAAAGCCAGCAGGTCAAGCGGGTCATACGTTCCGGATGAATCGCCTGTAACGTCCCAGCCTAAAAGCTGCGCTATTTCAAACCCTATTCCGAAAAGCCCTGCGGCAACTGCGGCAATCATTGCATTGATCATATTTACCGAAGCCTTCTGAATACCCTTCAAAATGCCGCCATATCCGGCAAATAAAGTTTTAGCGCCTGTAACGGTATCGTAAAAAAATGCCGATAAAGCTATGGGTCCCAAAAAATCGGTTATATAACCGAAGTTGGGCAGAGTCAGCACGTGAGACAGCGCCATCCAAATACCTGCAAACAGTATAAAAGGATTGGCAAGCAGAGGTTTTGAACTCAATTTTGAACTCCGGTTTTGAAAGAAATACTCGCCGGTAAATATCATAGAAAACAATCCGGCAGAAATGGAAGAAAGCAAGAATAACAGACCCGGAATGCCTGCCCCGAAATTGAATGGCGAAGCAGCCGGCATTAACAGTAAAGCGAACAAAAATACGGCTGAAGATATGATAAAAAACGGTTTTGCAAATGCCGCTTCCGTGTTTTTACGGACAAGCTTATTTGTTATATTATCGCTTTCAGGATCGAGAACGGAATCAAATACTTTTATTATATTTGTCATAGTGCGCGAATATCCGTTTTTTATGAATTCTTCAGGATCGTTTATTGCGTTCAGCAATCCTTTCGGCTTTTGCTTTGCAAGCGTTTGAAGATAATCCGCGTCATATTTCGCTTGTTCGGTTTCAAACTCTTCTCCGGATCTTCCGGTAAGCTCATGCGACAGCTCATGAAAAAGTCCGGACTGAAGTATAATGCGGTGTTCGGCAGTTTCTTTGTTGACCGAAGCGTTTATCCCTATAAAACCGTTGGGCAGATGGTCTTCAAAAAGATGTTCGGATCTGTCAAGTTTTGAGATCACTATTCTTTTGGGTACGGTTTCTCTTAAATCGTGTCTGTTTAGCGCTTCAGTTACGGCGTCTGCAAGCATCTGCCTGTCTACTTTGAGTTCAGGGTCAACGTAAAAAACCGTATCCAAACCGGAAATATCTTCATATTTTACATATCCGGAAGTATCGATATTGCCTGTGGCAAAAAGCTCTTGCCCTCTGTAAACCGGCTGTTTAGAATAAAAATCGCTTTCCGGGTTTACCGGCATACTTTCCGCATGAACGAAATTTGTGCCATTTATTTCTTTGTTCGTAGTTTCGACTATCGTGTCGAATATTTTTTCTGAAGATAAATTTTCAGGCATGGATCTTATGAAATGCCAGTTGGAAGGCTTTATTTTAAAAGTGTTAAAATCGTCCATTCTTTTTTCATCTTCCGAATCGGAACGCAAAGGAACAAGATAAAAATCCATTTCCCGCAAAGCCATAACATGATGTTGTTTCAGCGTTGCAAAAGAATTGGTGTCTATGCCTATAAGCCGCATTTTTTCGCGCCTTAGATCGATCGCTTCAAAAATTTTAAAGATTTCAGACTTGATATAATTTGAACTGCTTTCCAAGCTTAACTTTTTCAGAAATCGTTCATTTTCCATCAAAAGAGAGAAATTCTTTATGAACGAACGGTCGCCGACAGGCATTTTGATGTTTATCATTTCTTGCATATAAGAATCAAAGGTTTTATCCAATATTGACGCTACCTTTTCTTTAATGACAGAGTCAGTTTCATTGTTTGATATTAAAGATTCAAGATATTCTATGACCGAATCATACTGGAACTCCTGCAGCGACACAAGGGCATTAAGCTTAGTATTAAGTGAGGTTTTATCCGAATCGATCATTTCTTTAAGAGTTTCAACGGCAAGTCGTTTATACTCCCTGTTGTAATAGTCGATCACTCCGTTATAACTTAAAAGAGCTTTTAGATATGCTTCAAGCAATACCCAATCTGCCTCAAATTCTATTTGCCATTGAGACGGTCTGAGATTATTTA
This sequence comes from Endomicrobium sp., assembly GCA_031264895.1. GTDB lineage: Bacteria > Elusimicrobiota > Endomicrobiia > Endomicrobiales > Endomicrobiaceae > Endomicrobium_B. The sequence goes on from JAISDI010000008.1 coordinate 6,282, forward strand.
TTTTTACTATATGCGGCGCAAAATCCGCCGTTATCGATACATTAAGTATAAGCTTATTGGCTTCTTCTTCAGTCATATCGAAATCTTCCATAATTTTCTTTATAAGCAATGTCGGATATCCGTCTATAATTTGGTCATCGCTTAGCCGTCTGTTTATGCGTCCTATAAAAATATCAGAATCGACCGGCTTCTTAGAATTTTCAGCTCTGATCTCATTTATTGTTTTATAAAGTTTTTCTGCAAGTTCGCCTTCCTGCTCGGTAAACTCAAAAGTATCTTTATCAAACAGATACCAATAATCTTCTCCCAGTTTTTCATTTACTTTTTCGCGCAGATCGTCTATTTCATACGGATCCTGCCTTGAAAGTTCTTCAACTACGAATTTAAACACAAAGTCAAACGTGCCGACAGCTATTTCATCGACAACGCATATTTTTGCCGGATTGATTCCGTCCCAGTAAAGTTTATTCATTATTCCGGTTTTTAAAAAATTCTCGTAAACTTCGTCAAGTTTGTCTCTAAAATCATTATAGCGGTTTGACGTCATTGCCTTCAAAAGAATGTCGTCGCCGATTTCAGGAGCATTTTCAAATTTTTCCCGTTTTGAAATACTTTTCCTGTCCGAAGTAAACTTTAAAAGTTTTTCGCCGTTAGCGCCTAAAAGATAATAGTTATTTGCGTGAGAATGTACGATTTTAAATTTTTTGGAGTCAAAATCAACTTCAAACTCCTCAAAATATTGTTTTTTTAAATCTTTAAGAATTTGAAAGGTCAATGCTTTAAAATTTACCACGCCTCTCTTTTTCTTTTCGTTGTAGACGTAACTTCTTATATTTTTTGACACCATCTCCCAGTTGCTTCTTCCAAAAGTGTCGCGCGATATAAAAAATATAGAATCGGAATCGGAATAACCTCTTAAAAGGCCTTTCATATACGCCGAAGTAAAAGCCGCGCCTGCTCCTCTTGCAAGAAAAACATAATGCTGCACACCGTCGTCCGGCATATAATGCGCAAAATAAGGATTACCTTGTGCCAACTTTACTAAATCTTCGTACCTATTGGAAGCTCTTAACATATGCACACTATTGGATTTTCCGTCCTCAAATAACTCTATCATTTCGTTGTAGGTGATCTTGGTAATATTCTGAACATAACTATTTTCAAGAGTTTCCGCAGGAAAAGCTCTGATATCTTTGAACTTTTCAGGATTTTTTACTATTGCAAGAGCTCCCTGAAACTCACCATTTCCAAATAAAAACTTTTGAAAGCTGTTATTGAAATGATCATCATCATAAAGAATGGGTTTTTGTTCATGATAGAAATTTTTTGATCTCTCCAGAAATTTGTAATAAATTTCATCTGCGGTGAAAGCTCTTAAACTCATATTTTTCTTGTCTGCGTCCCCTATAACTTTAAAGTCATGAGGAGCAAGCGATTTCCAGAAACTTGTCAGCGTTGCAATGTCCGGAGTGAATTTTATCGACATTTTTCCCTGCGTAAAATCATCGTTAAATTCAGGCTGCTTGGTTATTTCGTAGTTTATTTTTATATTGTCTCCGCCAAAAGACTCTAAAGCTTTTATTAAATCTTTTGAAAAGGCGTCTCCTTCAAAAAACGGTTCGTCTTCGGGAAAATCAAACAAGATATCGAAGCTGGAAAAATTATTATTCATTTTTACATATATCTTTGTGCGCGTGTCGTCATATTTATCAATAACTTCGTATACAGATCCTATTATGCTTATATGTTTGCCCACATTTTTTGTGGCAAGAACGCCGTTCGTTTTTATATGCGAAAGCGCTCTTACAGCCAGATTGAGCAGCGACTCTTCCCGGGAAGTCATCTCCGGCGCGGAAAGGGTTTGATGTATAAATCTTTTTATTATTGCCAAAGCTCCGGTATATTTCCATGTATTTAAGTAATTAATAAGTTTGATTTTGCTTTCATACGAAGTTTGTTCGTCAAACAGCCAATCCTCTATATTTTTAAGCTTGCCTGAGTTGTATACGTTTTGTCCGGTGCGCACAAACTTATCTATCTCCGTATTCCTCTTCTGCTCTGGCGTTATTGACGATCCCATCCTAAATTTTTCAGATACCATCGATGCGATATTGTTTAAAGAGTGAATTATGAAATTAAAAGACAAACCGGACAGCGCGGCTGTCGCATACGAAATCGAAAAAAGCGGCGCGGCCAATACCGGCGTTAAAAGCGCGAACGTAAGAATGCTGCCCAAGATCATTAAATAATCATTTGGATCGCTGTGAGTTTCGGCAAAAAGGTATCCGCCTATAATTGACGATGCCAATGACGAAAATATCACTGCCGGCAAAGCATAGGGAAAAAACAGCCCCAGCACAAAAGAAAATGCAAACAGTACGGTCACGGTTTTAAGATGAGGTACTTTTTCAATAAGACCTTTATCCGAAAGTATTTCGTTTACTATCGAACCGAGCACAGGCACGCTGTAAATAAATTCCCAATTGACCCCCAACGCAAGATAAAGGTATTTGCCGGCTTTTTTAATAAAACCGTCTTTACTGTCGATATTTACGTTAATGGATGAAGCTGTGGTTATTATATTATCTGAAGAGTCCTTTAACTTTTCATTTTTTCCGTCAACATAGTACGTGAAAGACGAAGGCACGCCGTTTTTTGTCATATTAAACGTAAAATCAAAAACGCCGCCGTTTTGCATGTTTAACGATGAAAGAGAAATATCAAAACTTTCCTGCGGATAAGCTTCCAGATACGCTTTGATAAGTGTTTCGGGCAGCGCCAAATTTATTAACTTCAACATTTCATCAGCGCTGCTTCCGGGATATTTTTCCAAAACGCCTTTTATTGTCTGCGAAAATATTTTTGATACTATAAACTCAGTATTGATATTGCTTAGTGGGTTTGCCGCAATTGTGTTTTTTAACGCATATTCCTGCAGTCTGGCAAGCGCTTCATAAATCTCCGTACCCTCTTGGAAAGACTTTCCCAATACAGGCATAAGCGTGATATTGGAAATTTTGTTAATATCCAGAATTTTGTTCATTCCCTCGGTATGAAACCCGCCGGTCACCACGACCGCTATTTTTTTATACCCGCTTAAATCGATATTTTTAAAATAATTTTGCTGTTCGGTTACCGCAAAACTGTTTTTAAGCGGTTTTGTTTCTTTCAGATCTTTCAATATATTGTTGATAAAAATATCGTTTCTGATCACGTTGTTTTCGTAAAAACTTGCGGCAATTTTTAAGTCTGCCGTTATGCTTTCCGAAAGCTCTATATTGAAAACGGCAAGCGTATCGCCGAATCTCTTTTCGTTCAGAGAAATATAAGAATATTCGTCCGATGTGACCTCTCCTCTCAAATACCGCTCAAGCATTTCAGCATAGGATAACAGAAACAAAATATCCCTTTCCGCAGCGCTTAATGCAAGCTGCATGCGTATAAGCGAAATAAGAGACATCTCCTGTCTTAAAACATTGCGTATATCTGTAGTGTTCTTTAAAGATACGTATTTGAAAAACAAATTTATATCTTTTTGACGCGCCGTAGTTAAACCGTACTCGTCAACGTATTTGGCGGTAAGAATGTAAAATTCGTCTTTATTTTCTTTTGCAAAAGATTCTGTCAGATATGCGTATTTGCCGTAAGGCATAACGGCTTTAAGCTCCTGCAATATGTTTGAAAAGTTCGCGTTGACTTTTGAATAATTTATCGATTTTTGCAGTTTGGTAAGATTTATAAAATTTTCAATGATATCATAGTTTTTTTGAGGTATGCCGTTTTCTGCGGCCGTTTTGACAAGAAAAGCGTAATAATTGCGCGACGATCTTTCGTGACCGGGCAGTTTGGCGTCAAAACGCTTATTTTTATCGGAAGCATAAACGTCATAAAGATTTTGCAGCGTTTTACCTAAAGATATGAGTTCCTTCGACGATTTTTGTCTGTTGGATATCAGCGCGTTTAGTTTTAAAATATTGTCGTCATAAATCTCTTTATCTTCTATGCCTGCAAGCGTTTTGGCGCCTTTTGAAATTATCGAAAAATATTCGCCCGCCGAAATGTACCCGTTATTAAAAAAATACTCTATATATTCCGGACTTGTTTTGTATATATTACTCAAAAACGAAGTATTGACTGCGCCGCTTGCGCCTTCGACATATATTTTATCTACGGCAAGATTTTCAGATATGGAGTTGAGCGTTTTTAATATATTTGACTGTATCGCGGGATTATTGTGAATGTCTTGTATATTTATGAACAAAATGTCCGATCCGTCATATATGGCGGACTTAATTACGGATGCCGAGTTTGTAAGGATAGACAAGCTGTCCGTTGCGGTACTTTTTCCGGTCATAAGCGTTGACGAGACCGCATGATCCGGCAGAACTGCGCTTACAATAAGGCATACTGAAATCAGCAGAGATAAAATCTTTTTTGTATTCATAAAATTGCTCCGAAAAAGAAAAAACGCCTTTTTAAAAGGCGCTTTTCAAAATATAATAAAATCCATTTTTTCCATTTTGCAAAGATACTGCATGACTTTTCATTACCGTCATTAACATCAGCACAATAAGAAACAAAAATATCTCCGTCATCGTATTTTTTTGGTTTTGCGTTCGGGAAAGCGTTAAAGCATATAATAAAGTTTTGTGCCGTTCGGTCATTTCAAAATGCTTTACAGGAAAAACATTTGCAGACACCGTCCCCGCCCCGCCGTTTATAAGCCAGGCGTTTTTATCCGCCGCCCCTTGAGCGTCCTTTTTTTTATTTTCCGTATCTCCGCCGGAAGCGGTTATCTTGAAAACCGATAACCCGTTAGCCAGAAAAGAACTGATAATGTCTGTAGGAAGATCAATAAGGTTTTGGAGTTTTTTGAATTTTTTTATCTGAGTTTGGTCTGCCGGTAAGTTTGCGGACACATTAGAAACGTTAGCTGCGTCAAATAATATGACCGCAGAAATTGCTTTTTCAAAACACAACAAAAATAAACAAAATACGGCAAGGATCGAAAAAACTTTTTTTATCCGCAAAGAGAATATATTTTGTAAATTCATGTATAATTTATAACATAAAAACAGTAAATTTACAATTTGATTTCTCTAAAAACCACAACAAACGCATGAACCCCTGTGTATCAGAGATCAAAGAAACGCAGCCGTTACAATTTGCCGTGCGCAAGCACCTGGCGATTATGCGGAAAAATTTGTAATATATAGGGCAAATATTTACAAAAAGAGGAAAAAAGTTTGAAGTTTAAAGAAAAATTAAAGTCGGACAAATTTTTAATAACCGCTGAACTTTATCCGCCTAAAGGTACGGACATTTCCGCTTTTTTAAAAAGAGCTTTATGTCTTGGAGCAGTTGACGCAGTAAACGTTACGGACAACCAGCGCGCTTCAATGCGCGCGTGTTCGCTTGCAATGTGCAGGCTTTTGATTGACGCCGGAATAGAACCGATCATGCAGCTTGCGTGCAGAGACAAAAACAGAATAGCGTTACAGTCCGATTTGCTTGGCGCAAATATTTTAGGCATAGAAAACGCGCTTATCATCAGCGGAGATCATCCCGATGCCGGAGAATATGCCGGAACAAAAACCGTTTACGATTTGGATACCGTACAGCTTATAAAAACTGCGCGCCTTCTTGAAACGGGAACGGATCTTGCCGGCAAAAAGCTTTCCGGCAGCCCTTCTTTTTGTTTGGGAGCGGTCGTAAACCCGTCGGCGCAGCCAAACGAACTTCAACTGCTGATGTTTGAAAAAAAAGTTAAATCCGGCGCGGAATTTTTTCAGACGCAGACCATATTTGACGTCGATCAGTACAAAGAATTTTATGATAAAATAAAACGTTTCAAAGTAAAAACCCTGCCGGGCATCATGCTTATAAAATCTCCTAAATTTATGAACTTTCTTCAACAGCTTCCCGGCGTAAACATACCGCAAATCGTTCAAGACAGAATAAATAAAGCTTCAGATCCGCTTGCCGAAGGAATGCAAATTTGCGCGCAAACAATTAAAGAACTGCGCTCTTTTGCAGACGGCGCGCATATTATGGCAATAGGTATGGAAGAATATATACCGGAAATAATAAAAAATTCATTATAAGTTTTCTTAAAAAAAGGATACGAAAATGAAAACGTCTACGGCAGTTTGCCTGTTGGTTTTGTTTTCCGTTCAAGCTTTCGGACAATCTTATTCGCACCGGTTTGACGAACTTTTTGGCAAAAATGATATTGCCGCTCAGGAAAAACTTCTCGAAGAGTGGGAAAAAGACGTAAACAAAACAGACGATCCTGAATTTTATACGTCCTATTTTAATTACTGCGTTAAAAATTCAAAGAAAGAATCAATATGGACAAGCGATAATCCGGCGGGAAAGAGTTCATTGAAAGTCACGGAAAAAACGGAAACCGGAGAAGACGTTATGGTTTATATGAACTTTGAAACCGTCTATGACAAAAATATGTTAAACAAAGGCTTTGAAACGATAGCGGAAGGGATAAAAAAATATCCGGCGCGTCTTGACATGCGTTTCGGGGAAATTTATATGTACGGCGAGACCGCAGATTATGAGAAGTTTACTTCAAAAATAATAGAGACTGTGGAATATTCGGACACAATCAAAAACAAATGGCTTTGGACGAACAATCTTCCCGTTGAAAATCCGGAAAAATTTATGCTTGACGCGGTTCAGGATTATCAAGTTACGCTCTACAGCAGCGGAAATGATAATTTGCTTGACAATATGGAACTCATAGCAGAAAGCGTTTTGAAATTCTATCCGGAACACGTCGAAAGCCTGTCAAACCTTTCCCTCGTATATTCCATAAAAAAGCAGTACGATAAAGCTTTTGCAGTACTGTCAAAAGCCGAAGAGATCGCTCCGAGGGACTGCATAATTTTAAACAATATCGCGCAACTTTATAAACTTACCGGAGACACTGAAAATTCACTTAAATACTATAAACTCATAACAAAATACGGCGATCCAAAACAAAAAGAACTGGCAGAAACACAAATCAACGGCACAAACGCCCGGCAAAGATAGTCCTTGCGGACGGCAAATTAGAACGCCCCGATAGGCGCTTGTGCATTGCAAAGATAATTGTACTCGTTCGCGTCATTCCCGAAGGCTGTTATCGGGAATCCATTTTGTCTTTTCGCTTTTTGCCGCCATAACAACATCTAAGCTATTAGTCTATTTAACATGGATCCCCGACAAAGACGCTCGGGGATGACGACACAACGTCCCTGTCTGTCACCCTGAACTCGTTTCAGGGTCTGGACTTTGCAGGCGGCATAATATAACGACAACTGCAACAGCAGATTCCGAAACAAGTTCGGAATGACTGCATGGGTGCCAGAAAACTCAGTGGGTTGATGACGACAAAAATGATTTCCATCGTCCGTCATTCCCGAAAGTTGTTATCGGGAATCCATTTTGTCTTTTTGCCGTTTCTCGTTACACTGCAAACAAAATTTGTCAGAGGCCAGCCGTTGCGGACAACGAGTTATGCCACGCTGCTTGCTATTAATTAAAAGTTTATTATAAGATATGTGAAGGAGGAAATATGAACGGATATAATAAAATCATTATAAAAGATAATAATATTATCGGAGCAGATTTGCACGTAAGTTTTTATTATGATGAAAAGAATAAGGAAGTTATTGCCCGTTTTGCTCCGTTAATGATAACTACTGCGGGTAAAGATTTATCTCATGCAAAAGAGATGTTTCAAGAAGCTTTTTCATTATGGGTCGAAACGGTCAATGAAGACGGTGATCCTAAAGATACCCTTGAGAAATTAGGTTGGAAAGTGGAAAAGAGTGAAGCTATATCTAAGATAAAGCAGTCAAAATCTTCCGAATTACCGTTTTTAACAGATAATTCATTTAAGTTGAATATACCCGCTATTGTGTGGGCAAGTTAATGTCAATAGGGACTATTAAACAAAGCAGATTGATAAAATTTATAGAAGCAAACGGCTTTTATAAGCGGAGACAAAGCGGCAGTCACGCAACGTATAGAAATGATGTTTTAAATATTACTATCGTTATACCTGTAGGCCGTAAAGACACTTTAGATTATTTGATTACCGATGTTAGAAAAGCTTTAGGACTAAGTAAAGACGAATTTGAAAGATCAATAAAAAATTTTTAGATTTACACTTCCCATTTAAAAAATCAAAAAACAATTAAAAAATCAGCGTATTCGACTGATTTTTATAATGGAGGAAAGGAATGAAAAAGTATGTTGCGGAACTGTTAGGAACTATGTTTTTGGTGTTGATGGGCTGCGGAAGCGCAGTATTTGCCGGCGAGCAGGTAGGCTTTTTGGGAATTTCGTTTGCGTTTGGTCTTACGGTTTTGGCAATGGCTTATGCAATAGGGCCTGTTTCGGGCTGTCATGTTAATCCTGCCGTTACGATAGGAGTTTTTGTAAACGGAGGCATAAGCAAAAAAGACGCCGGAATGTATATAATATTTCAGTTTATCGGAGCGGTAATAGGCGCTTTTATATTGTATTTGATCGCTTCAAATTTCTTTACGACTGCGGTTGCCTCTTTGGGACAAAACGGATACGGCGCCGCTTCGCCGTCAAAGTATTCGCTATGCGCGGGTTTTGCCGCAGAGGTAGTGTTTACCGCGCTTTTTATAATGGTGATTTTGGGCGCGACAAGCCCGAAAGCTAACGGGAAATTTGCCGGCATAGCCATAGGACTTACGCTTGTTTTGATACATATAGTATGTATACCGATAACCGGCACTTCGGTAAACCCTGCAAGAAGTTTTGGCCCTGCTTTGTTTGCTGGCGCAACCGCGTTAAAACAGTTGTGGCTTTTTATTGCCGCTCCTGCAATAGGCGGCGTTTTGGGCGCATATTTGTGGAAAGCCATAGATAACAGCGGAAAAGAATAAAACAGATTTAATAAAAAAGACAGCGGCGTACAAGTGTATTGTTTGCCGCTGTTTTTTTTATAATTTTTATTTTGTAAGAGACACATAGAGTTTTGTAGACGGTATTTTCTTGTGTTTTC
>JAISDI010000013.1 GCA_031264895.1 Endomicrobium sp.
TCTAAAATACTGTTCGTCATGCCCGAAATTTGTAATCGGGCATCCATTTTTACTAAAGAAGTTTTTGTTTTACGACGAACATGGATCCCCGACAAAGACACTCGGGGATGACGACAAAGGAAAAAAGATGGTTTTTAGAAATCTCTAATGGAATTTTTGGGTTAAACGACGGTATTTAAAACAATAAATAAAACGGCAGTTTTGAAGGAGAAAAAAGATGGCGTTCTATTCTGAAAAAGTTATGGATCATTTTGCAAACCCTCGCAATGTCGGGGAAATAAAAGATGCCGACGGCATTGGCGAGGTGGGAAACCCCGTATGCGGCGACATGATGACTTTTTACATAAAAGTTAAAGACAATAAGCTTGAAGACGTTAAATTTAAAACTTTCGGCTGCGGAGCCGCTATAGCGGTGTCTTCAATGGTCGCGGAAATGGCTAAAGGTAAAACTATTGACGAGGCCATGCTTCTTACAAACGCGCAGGTTGCAGAAGCGTTAGGAGGCTTACCGCCGAATAAAATGCACTGCTCGAATTTAGGCGCCGATGCTCTTCATAAAGCCATAGAAAATTACAAATCTAAAGGTAAATAAACATGGAAAAAATGAAAGGCTGTTCCTGTCCGCATTGCGAAACGGAACTGAAAAAAGGCTGTTTTAGGCCGGGCTTTTGTAAACCGTGCGGCGTCATAAATGAAAAAATAAAAATATGCGCGCGCTGCAAAGCGCAGTATTTAGCCGAATACGGCGAATGCCCTTCATGCCTTGCGGCTGAGGCGGCGGATAAAAAAACAAACGGAGGCTTAAAATGACTGGAAAATTTTCCGAAAGAATGTACAAAGCTTTAAACGAACAAATCAGAAACGAATACTTTTCGGCATATCTTTATTTGTCCATGTCCGCCTGTTGTTACGCTAAAAATCTTACCGGCATGGCGCATTGGTTTAGAGTACAATATGAAGAAGAACTTTCGCACGGAGATAAAATTTTTAAATATATTACGGAAAGAGGAGCAAAGGTAGAACTTTTACAGATAGACCGTCCCCCGTGCGAGTGGGCAAGCGCTCTTGAAATGTATAAAAACGCTCTTACGCACGAACAATATGTAACCGGATTGATAAACAATCTTGTAAAAATTGCCGGTGAAGACAAAGATTACGCGACACTTTCTTTCCTGCAATGGTTTGTCGACGAGCAGGTTGAAGAGGAAGCAAATGACGAAGCGATAATCGCGCAGTTGGAAATGATAGGCGAATCAAAAGGCAGTCTTTTATTTTTGGACAGGCAGCTGGGCAAAAGAAAAGAGGATTGAGACGGGTAAGGAGATGTTATAATGGCGGCACATTTAGTTAAAGAGAGCGTGTACTCTGTCGGGTGCGTTGATTGGAACGTTAGAAATTTTCACGGAAGCACTTACATAACGGACAGAGGCGTAACTTACAATTCGTATCTTATTGTTGACGATAAAATAACTTTAATAGATACGGTTCACAAAGGGTTTGCAAAAGAGTTAATAGAAAACATAAAGCAAATTACCGAACTTTCAAAAATAGAAGTCATAGTTATAAATCACATAGAGCCGGATCATTCCGGCGCATTTCCGGAGATAATAAAACTTTGCCCGAATGCGAAAGTTTACGGAACCGAAAAAAGCAGGCAGGGACTTCTCAAATATTACGGCGTTTGCGGAGATTTTACCGCGGTAAAATTCGGGCAGAGCTTGAACAGAGGCAAAAGAACGCTTGAATTTATAGAGGTCCCGATGATCCACTGGCCGGACAGCATGTTTACGTACTGCGCTTACGATAAAATTTTATTTTCAAACGACGCTTTCGGACAGCATTATGCCACAAACAAAATTTTTGACGACGAAGTCGATTACTGCGCTTTGATCGAAGAAGCAAAAAAATATTATGCAAATATTCTTTGGCCTTTTGGCAGGCTTATTTCTGTAAAACTTGAAGCCGTAAAAAAGTTGAATTTTGACATTGAGCTGATCCTTCCAAGTCACGGCTTGATATGGCGCAGTCATATTACAGATATATTGAACAAATATCTTTTTTGGGCGGCAAACTCTGTTGAAAATAAAGTTGCCGTCGTTTATGAAACGATGTGGAATTCGACTGAAGAAATGGCAAAAAAAATCGTTGAAGGCATTACTTCGGAAGGCGTTGAAGCGTTTCTGTTCGATATTACAAAATGCAGCAGGACAGATTTGGCGGCCTACATGCTGGACGCAAAAGGTTTTGTTTTCGGCTCTTCGACTCACGATAACGATATGCTTCCGGTCATCGCGGGATTTTTACATTTCTTTAAAGGTTTAAAACCTAAAGGCCGCAAAGCTTTTGCTTTCGGTTCTTACGGCTGGAGCGGCGAAGCGGTAAAAAATATTGAAGCGGTTATTGCCGAAGCCGGAGTAGAAAAAACGCAGGAAAGCATAAAAGCCGTCTATGCTCCTTCAGATGAAGAACTTAAAAAATGTTATGAAGCCGGCAAGGCTTTTGCTTTAAGTATCAAGGGATAAAATTTTATCTGCGGCGATTAAAAAAGGGGGGATGTGAATGAAAAAAACTTTATTGTTTGCTGTTTTGGCTTGTTTGGCAATGGTTTTTAGTGGATGCTGTAAAGAAAAAAGGGATTTGCCAAAAGGCATAAACGGCGGGAAAATAGCGGCATCTGCAAAAGTATGGCTTGAAAAAATGGATAAAGGCTTGTATGAAGAATGGTATGACGAAGCTTCTCAGTATTTTAAGGAAACGGTTGATAAAGAGTTATGGCTTAACAATCTTCAAAAATTCCGCGCGCCTTTCGGAGAATCGTCTAAGAGAAAAGAAATAAATTCGTTTTTTGACAATAAACCAGAGAATTCTCCGGAAGGAGAATATGTAACTATTCAATATGCTTCGGTAGTTCATGAAAAATTGGTAATTATAGAAACGGTAACTTTTATGAAAGAGGAAGACGGAAGCTGGAAAATTGCCGGATACTATATAAAATAAGCCGCAAGTTTTCGGCAGTATTAAAATGGAAGGGGGGACGTATGAAAGGATTAGTTTGTAAAATTTGTGGGTATGTAGCGCTGGACGGCAAAACGGACATATGCCCGCTATGCCATATGAAAAACTGTTTTGAAGAAAAAGAAGGCGCTTACAAAATGCCGGATTTTGTTGCGGAAAAAGGCGAAAGCGAAAAGAAACATATTCCGGCGATAACAGTGGTAGAAAAATGCGGTTTAATTCCCGGAACGGGCTGTGTGGACGTGCATGTAAAAGTAGGCGAAATTCTTCATCCTGCGCTGCCGGAACATCACATCTTGAAAATCGTGTTTTATCACGATAACAAGTATATAGCTTCGGCGGCTCTTACCGAAAACGTCAATCCCGCGGCAGTTGTTCATCTCAAAGGCGGCACAAAAGGCAAAATCAGTATAATAGAAACGTGTAATATACACGGAAATTGGTATAATGAAGTTTTACTCTAAAGACTTTATTTTAAAGGGGGACGCAAAATGTCAAAATCATTAAAGGGAACAAAGACGGAACAAAAACTGCTTGCATCTTTTGCAGGGGAATCTCAGGCAAGAAACAGATACACTTTTTTTGCTTCGGTAGCAAAAAAAGAAGGATTTGAACAAATTGCCGCAATTTTTCAGGAAACAGCAGACAACGAAAAAGAGCATGCAAAAAGATTTTTCAAATTTCTTGAAGGCGGCGACGTTGAAATTACCGCTACATATCCCGCGGGAAAAATAGGAACCACTGCAGAAAATTTAAAAGCCGCAGCCACTGGAGAAAACGAAGAACATTTGGTACTCTATCCGGAAGCGGCAAAAATCGCCGCGGAAGAAGGTTTTCCGGAAATAGCCGCATGTTTTAAATTTATCGGCGAAGTTGAAAAACATCACGAAACAAGATATTTAGAACTTCTCGACAATGTAAAAAATGATAAAGTTTTCAAAAAAGACGCTCCTATAAGATGGAAATGCCGCAACTGCGGATACATTTACGAAGGCAAAGAAGCGCCGGCAAAATGCCCTGCCTGTCTCCACCCGCAATCTTACATGGAAGAACTTGCGGACAATTTCTAAACCCAAAAAAAACGACCGGCCTTTTCGGGAGAAGTATTCTCCCGAAAAGGCCGGCTTTCATTAACTTACCGGCAAGTTAAACCCAGATATTCCATTAGAGCTTTCTAAAAACCATTTTTTCCTTTGTCGTCATCCCCGAGTGTTTTTATCCCAGATATTCTATTAGAGCTAAAGTTATCTAATGGAATCCATTAGAAATAATGAAGAATAATAGATTGAAAACACAATGAGTTATGCAAAATAAAAAAAGGTCAAAAAAAGCATAAAAATGAAAGGTAAC
>JAISDI010000050.1 GCA_031264895.1 Endomicrobium sp.
AGAAAAAAAAGACTGGGAATTTATGGGGGAGCTAAAAGGTTGAAGTCAGGTTCTACATTGGGAATTCACGAAGTTTTAGAAAAGAGACAACGTTAAGCTGTTTTGCTATAAATACAAATCAGTGGGTTGATGTCAGGCATGTGTTGGGTTGAAAAGAATTATTGAAACAAGAAATGTAAAAAAAATCTGCCGGACACATCTCATGCTATGAGAGGACAGTGCAAGCGGCCGGCATGGCCGGCGATTTATGGCTGAACAAATATTTTTATGTTTGAAGTGTGTCGGGCTAATTCAAAATTTTATATCTTAAACCTAAATTTGCGTATATGTTGTCATAGCCGTCGGCAGTCGCATAACCGCCGTGCGCGTAAACGTAGAACTGTTCGTGTACGGTAATTTCTATTCCGCCGCCGGCATTTATTATTGTGTCGCCCTGTTTTGAACCTTTTACTTTCATTTTTCCGTCCGCCTGAATAAATTCCGTTTCTATTTCATTTTGAGCGCCCGTTATCGCATAACCTATTGCGGCATTTATATACCATGTAACTTTTTCGTGATCGCCGTTAATGCTTATTCCCGCAAGAGCGTCCGAATAAAAATAATTTTGCGAAGCTATTTTCAAACCAAAATCGGCTTTTTCTTCTTCTATTTTATCGTTCATGGCGGCTGCTGCACCGAGTTCCGCAAAAGGTTTAAAACCGATAGCATTGCTTAAACCGATATTGTAACCGGCTTGTACATTTAAAGACGCATTGTATCCGGAAAATTTGCCTTCGGCCTTATTATTGTTATTTAATTTTTTGATAAGCCTTTCAGTTTCATAAGATTGATACCCTAAAGCGAAAATGCCTTTGAGTTCAAGAGATTCATCTATCAATGCTCCATAAACGCCAGCGCCTATATCACTGATCACGGCGCTTTCGTCGGCTTGCTTTATATCATGATTTTGATAGCCGACCATTAAACCGCCTATTATGCCTTCATCATTTTTCAAATCCCAGCCTGCCTGTATTCCAAAGTTTATATCTTCAAAATCGTCGGACGCATATTCGTCCTTTTTAAATTTTACCAAAGACCCTGAAGCTTGTACCCACGAGTTTTCATCAGATATGTCTTTATTTCTCATCTGGCCAAACGCATTGCGTTTTTGATTATTGACCGTTGCGACTTTCAACAAATCGGCATAAAAAGATCCGGAAAGCGTTTCCATAGCTTTTTTTGTGTCGTCAACATTCATAGCGTCCATCGGAGAAATGACATTTTTCCACAAACCGTTGTCAGCCGCATAGACCGTATCGTAAACGGCATCGATCAAATTTGCGGTTTCATTTTGATTATAGTTCAGTCCGGCTATTTCATTATAAGATAAACTTTCCATATAAAGATCAATATTCCCGCCGGATTTAGTGATTTCCCAGTTTATTCTTGAACCGTAAGAACCGCTTGAAGAGGAAAAATCGCCGTTTATTACGGAAGCGTCTAGTATTGTGAAATTGCCAATGCCTTTATTTAAATTTCCGCCCAGATACAGTTTGCTCGACTGCGAACTTAAATTTACCGTGTTTGCGGTTATTTTATCGGCAGTACCGTTTGGCAAATTAACGCCTATGCTTAAATTTCCGTACATGTTTAATGTGTCGGCGTGAAATGAGTTTGTTTCTTCGGTAGATAAATCGCCGCCCGCCGCAATTTCAAGAGTACTGTTTATATTGACCGAACTGTTTCTTCCGGCATGAAACTTGTTGCCGTTTTTTATTGCCAGATCGGTTAAGGTCAAAGATGCAAAATCATTTAAAACAAGGCCGCCGGCGCGAATGTCTAAATCAAAATCAAAAGTATTATTTCCGCCGAGGATCCAATCTTTATTTCCGGATTTCGATATCGTGATATTTGAATCGCCCGACGCATAAGATATGCCGCCGTTGATCAAAATATTATGGTTTTGAGCGTTTAAATAAAGTTCCGAATTGTCCTCAAGGTATATGTCGTTTGCAGACGAACCAGCGGTATTTGAAATAAAATTGATTTCCGATGAAATTGCGTCGAGAACAAGTTCGCCGTTAGAAGCGACATAAACCGCTCCGCCTTTTTCCGCAGCCGCATTATTTGAAAACGTTCCGCCGTTTACAATAACTTTTCCGCCGGCATCAACATAAACCGCTCCGCCGTTGCGGGCAGCATTGTTTGTAAATGAGACATTGTTAAAACGAGTTTCAAAATTCTTTATTAAACTATATCCGGAATCTTTTACATAAACCGCCCCGCCGGAAGTCTGCGCAATATTGGAACTAAAACTGACATTTTCAAAAACCGTATCGCTTTTGTCGATATAGACTGCGCCGCCGTTTAGTTCCGCCTGATTTTGCGTAAAAAAGACATTGGAAAACGATGCCGTTGAAGAGTCCAAATATATCGCGCCGCCGGAAGTTTGCGCGGTATTGTTTCTAAAACCGCCTGCGTATATCCATGCCTTTCCATTTTGAAAGTAAAAAGCGCCTCCGTTATCGGCATTATTACTTGCGGCATATGCCGAATCAAAATAAATTTCAGAACCTTCGCTAAAAACCGCACCTCCGGAAACAGCCGCCGAGTTGTTTATAAATTCAACATTATTTATATATGTGTCCGCACTTTCAGTCACATACAAAGCTCCGCCGGACTGCGCCGCTTCATTGTATAAAAAAGAACTGTCTTGCACGGTATTATTCCACGATTTATCAAAATAAAATCCGGCTCCGTTATCGGCCTTATTGTCTGACACGGAAACATTTTTAAAAATGCCCGAAGAAGACGAAAGCAAAAATACCGCTCCGCCGTTTGTCGCGCTGTTTGCGGTAAAAGTGCTGTTTGTTATTGAAAAAGTACCTGAATTTACGACGAATATGCCAGCGCCCGAAGTTTGCGCGGTATTGCTTGCAAAGTAAATTTCGTCGATTATAAAAGCAGAACTCGAAAAACTAAAAGCTCCGCCGAAATCAGCCGAATTGTTTGTTACAGTTCCTTTTATTATGGTAAAAGAACTGTTATCGGCAAACAAAAAACCGCCATATCCCGAGGCGGTATTGCTGTCGGCAAATATTGCGCTGAGCTGCCCTGTTGAATTTTCAATAAAAAATGCGCCTCCGTTTGAAAGCGCTTTATTGAAAGAAAAAGTACTGGCGGCAATATCAAAAACCGTGTCGCTCGAATAAAACACTCCGCCGCTTAAAGCGGTATTTGAAGTAAAAGTAACGGAAGTTATCGAAACGTAAGAAGACGTACTCATGTTAATGACTGCGCCGGAAGAAAATTCATTGTAAAAAGAAGTAAAAGTCGAAGAGGAAAAAAATCCCGAAAAAGATAATGACGAAGCCGCAAATTCAAACCCTTTATACAGACTATTTCCGGATATGGTAACGGGGGTTATGGTTGAAAATTGTATATTTATGTTCTTGCCGGAAAACGAACCCAAATCATTAAAAAAAGAAAAAGAATTCGGCAGCGTAATTTCCTGCGAGGCAGAAGCGTTTATTGCATTCCTCAATTCATTTTCATTGGTAACAACGGAAGCGGCATACGATAGACCCGTAAAAGCGATAAAAACAAAAAGCGATCCGAAAAATTTCTTAAAATACGCCATAATGCCTCCGAGTGCAATATTTTTTAATGTATATTTTATGGTTGGTTTTTTCTCTAAAAACCTAAACAATTTAAAAAAAGATAATTTTTTAATTTGTCTCTTTTCTATTTGCCGTTTTATCAATTTTCAGGCATCAACTTCAAGCATACGCTTTATCGGCGCATAAGCTTTTTCCCTTATTTCTTCCACAACGGTAACGACATTTTTCATATTAGTTAAAACGTCGACAACTTTGGCCAAAGTGATTTTTTTCATATTGGGGCACACTGCCGCTGACGAAACCGGATAAAAATTTTTGTCCGGATTTTCTTTTTTTAATTTATATAGAATGCCGCTTTCCGTACCTATGATAAATTCTTTTTTTGAACTTTGCGGAACGCGCTTACACATTCCGCCGGTAGATAAAGCAAAATCCGCCAGTTCCACGACTTCAGGGCGGCATTCCGGGTGAACCAAAACTTCCGCTTCGGGATGTTCGTTTTTGGCTTTTAAAACCATTTCGGGCAGCATATTATTGTGTGTCGGGCAGAACCCGTTCCATATTTGCATTTTTCTGCCGGACATTTTCTGTACGTAAGAACCCAGATTTCTGTCCGGAACAAAAATAATGTCCGCGTCTTTTGTTTCGCCGTCAATACTTTTTAAAACGTTTACGGCATTCGAAGAAGTGCAGCATATATCGCATTCGGCTTTAACGGCTGCGGAAGTATTTACGTATGCGACAACTACGGGATTTTTATATTTCTTTTTGAATTCTTTCAGCTGTCCGGCGGTAATCATGTCTGCCATCGGGCAGCCCGCATAAACGTCAGGGATAAGAACCTTTTTTTGCGGACTGAGTATAGACGCGGTTTCAGCCATAAAATGAACACCGCAAAAAACTATAATATCGGCCTTTGTTTCGGCGGCTTTTCTGCTTAAGTCAAGCGAATCGCCGACAAAATCTGCTATATCCTGTATTTCAGGCAGTTGGTATATGTGCGCCAAAATTACGGCGTTTTTTTCTTCTTTGAGTTTGTTTAATCTTTCAGAAATTTCTTTGTTCATATTAAGCCTCTATGCACAGCCTGCATCCGGCAAAATATACTATATAATAGTGTATTTTCTTGGCAAAACAAGTTTTAATTTGCCGCGCGCAAGCACCGCAAGCGCCCCGTTATATTTTTTCTATTTTTTTCATTTTGTTTATAGATATGTCGCTGAGCGTGCTGATTTTATCGAAAAGTTTATTTTTGAAAGTTCCCGGCCCTTCGGAAGTTTTGTCGGCATTTTCTGCGGCTATTTCAAAACATACCAGCGCCGCCGCTGACGCAAAAAGATAGTCTTTTTCAACTGCGCAAAACGTACCGATCACCGAGCCGGCCATACAGCCCGTGCCCACGACTTTTGACATCATCGGCGTACCGTTTTTTATCAAAAAAGTATTTTCTCCGTTTGTACATATATCTTCTTTTCCGGTTACTACGACCACACATTCTCTTTCATTGGCAAAGTTCTTTGCAATTTCGATCATATTTCCGGAAACGTGTCCGCTGTCAACGCCTTTCGTTGTAACACTGATCCCGGCGGCAGCCGCAACTTCTGAAGAATTGCCCTTTATAACGTCAATTTTATATTTCAAAAGTTCTTTGACCATATCGTTTCTAAACTTTGTAGCTCCTACGCCAACCGCATCCAAAACTACGGGTATGCCTTTTTTGTTTGCCGTGCTTACGGCCAGTTTCATGGCGTCTATGGTAAAAGTGTTTAAAGTACCTATGTTTATTACTACCGCTGCGGATATAGAAGCCATATCTGCGGCTTCTTCTTTAGCGTGCGCCATGACCGGCGACCCGCCGAACACTTTGACAATATCGGCGCAATCCGAAACGGTTACCCAATTTGTAATGTGGTGTATCAAAGGCGACTGCTTTCTTACTTTTTCCAGCGCTTCATAAATCTTGTCCATGACTGCTGCCCCCATTGAATAAAATAATATTTTGACGAAAATGTTTTTCCGGTAAGTAAACATTTTAAGAACATAATTAAAAACTCAAAGTTCTTAAAAATAATGCCGCTATTATACCATTTTTTCAAATGTTTCTAAAATCCGGCATTATGAGAATATGAAACATATAAAAGATGTTGAATGTGGTTTGTGGTCAGGGCAGGCTAATTTTGCAGATCGTGTATTAAAACGGCAACGGCATAAGGCAACGTGGATCACCTGTAACAGATTCAGGCAATGACGGCAACGACAACAACGACTATCCCGTCAGAGGCCTTTGGCTAAAATTGTTCCCGTTAGAGTCTTCGACTAAAACTCGTCATTGCTGAGAAAAATCCCCCGTCCGCTCCGCGTCCACCCCCTTTAAAAAAAAGGGGGAATTTTTGATTTTTTGAAAAGGGGAATTCCCGAAGTTTTAGAAAAGAGACAATGTTAAGCCGTTTTGCTATAGGAACTTCTTATTCTTGTCCGGCAAGCCACTTTAGAACATTTTGTATCTTTATTCCGTTATACGAAGCGGTCTCGTAATCACGAGTCAGGATAAACTTCGGGTTATGGTCGGTAATTGCGTCCAAAGATGCAGCTTCCCGCGCAAAAGTATCCTTGCTGCGTATGGTTTCCGATACCTGATAATACTCAGTACCGTTTGCGCCTTCTGCGACAAAATCAATTTCTTTGCCGCCAACCTTTCCGATATGGACATTATAGCCTCTGCGCAAAAGTTCTAAATAGACAACATTCTCCAATATCTTTCCGCTATCGGTCTTTTTGTCGCCCAACAGAAGATAACGCAAGCCCAAATCAACCAGATAATACTTGTTTTGGGTCTTTAAAAATTCCTTGCCCTTAACATCGTATCTGTTTGCTTTATAGAGAACAAAACTGTCGCAAAAAGCCTCTATGTAGCTTTCAACGGTCTTGTTATCTATCTTGCGTCCGCTTGAAGTCATAGCGTTTGCTATATTGTTTATAGACGTTTCTTTGCTGATGTTGTCTGCCATAAACTTTATAACGGATTCCAACCTGCTAATGTCGGATATGTTTTTGTTTTCAACAATATCTTTTAAGACAATCTTTTCATACAAATCATTTAAGTATTTGCGTAAAGCGGTTTTGTCCCAGCTGTCATAAGCGGGTGCGTTTCTAAAGCTCAAGGCATTTGGGAAAGAACTGTATGTTAAATAGTTATCATACAAATCATCGTATCCGCCCTGACTTATCGGCGTTTCCCAAGCGGTCAGATATTCCTTAAATGATAAGGGAAACATCGGGATAGTAACATACTCGCGTTCTATTTTGCTTGCAATGTCTTTTGACTGAACTTTTGAGTTAGAACCCGTTAAATAAACGTCTATATTGCCTTTAAGATAAAGGCTGTTCACAACTTGTCCGAATTCCTCAACAACTTGTATCTCATCCAAAAACACATAGTTCTTCTTATCGGGAACAAGGTTTTTCGTTATGTGTTTATAAAGTTTATGGTAATCTTTCAGGGGCTCGTTATCTAAATCCTCAAGGTTTATGCTTTGGATTTGTTTTGCTTTGACGCCTTGCCGCTTTAACTCTTCCTGATACAACTCAAACATAGTAGATTTGCCGCAACGACGGACGCCGGTTACTATTTTGATTAGTTTTTTATCCTTAAAAGGCAACAACTTCTTTATATATTCAGGTCTTTCTATCATAGCGCCCCCTATTGCTTTCAATTATATATTAAAAACTTGCTGTATACAAGACTTTGGAGAGTGATCCAAAAACTTTACTATTTTGACAAGTTTTTGGAATGGAAGGAGAAATACCCCTGACTATAGCCGTTGTTTTAACGGCAAAGTTCCACGACAACAGTTAAAGGAACGCAGCCGTTCTAACTTGCCGTACGCTAAAATTATCCTAATTTGAGTTTGCGTTCCGTGAAAAATTGGATCACGGAGGCGGTTTCGTCAAGGCCTAGTATGGCCGAGTTTATACAAAGATGGTAAGATTGTGCGGCTCCCCATGGTTTGTTAGTGTAGAGGGTGTAATATTTGGAACGGTTTTTGTCCGCTTTTTCGATTTCTTTTTTTATTTTTTCAAAATCCGTTTCTTGCTTTTCCTGCGCTACTTTTTTGATTCTGAATTCCGCGTCCGCGCAAACAAAAACGTTTATGGCGCGAGGATGTTCTCTTAAAACGTAATCGGCGCATCTGCCGACAAAAATACAGGACTCCTTTCTTGCGAGCTGTCTTATAATATCGCTTTGAATTTTAAAAAGCGATTCGTTGAGAATGGAACTTTCGCAGCAGTAGCCCGCAACGAAAACGTTTGAAGTTCCGCCAAGCAGATCTCCCAGCGAACCGATTTGGCTTTTATTTTCCGGATTTTCAAAATACTCTTTGCACAAACCGCTTTTTTGCGCGGCAATCTCTATGAGTCTTTTATCGTAAAAATTTATGCCCAGCTTTTTTGACAGTTTTTCGGCAATTTTAAGTCCGCCGCTGCCGAATTCACGGCCGATATTGATTACAAATTTTTCGTTCATGGCTGCGCAATCTCCTTTTTAGGTTCACTGCTTTTTTTAAACTTGCGGTACTGCATAAACAGCAGAGCCGCGGCCAAAAATACGGCGGCAAAATCGGAAATAGGCATGCTCAGCCATACGCCGTTAATGTCAAAATAGCGCGGAAGTATTATAAGCAGCGGAATTAAAAACAGTACCTGCCTTGTTAAAGTTAGAAATATAGTTTTTACCGCCATTCCTATGCTTTGGAAAAAAGTTGTCGTAACCATCTGAAAGCCTATTAACGGAAAAAATATAAAAGTATACCGCAGCCCTTTAGCCGTTAAATTTACAAGTTCTTCATCAGTAGTAAATATCGAAGCTACGGCATGCGGAAACAATTCTACAAAAATAAATCCTACTGTCATAATGGCTGTGGCAAGAATTATGGACTTTTTGAGAACTTCCGTTACGCGCGAATAAAGAGCCGCGCCGTAATTGTAACCCGCTATAGGCTGCATCCCCTGATTTATACCGAAAACCAGCATCACAAACAAAAATGCCACGCGGTTAACTATTCCGTAAGCTCCTACGGCAATACCGCTTCCATAATAGTTAAGCTGTCTGTTTACAAGCACTATCACCACGCAGGCGACGGCATTTAACAGAAACGGCGCAAGACCTATAGAAATTATCCCTCTGACTATTTCGCTTTTCAACTTGTATATGCCTTTTTTAAAACGAATGAAACTTTCTTTATCGCTGAAAAGTTTAAACTGCCAAACCAGCACAACGCTTTGCGATATGACCGTTGCAAGAGCGCTTCCGCGTATTCCCCAGCCAAACCCGAAAATGAATAAAGGGTTTAAGATAATATTGATAATAATTGCCGTGATAGTGGCATACATCGACTTTTTAGGATGCCCCGCAGAACGCAAAAGCGTGTTAAGACCCATATATATGTGCGTTACGACATTTCCCGCAAGGATTATAACCATAAAATCGTAGGCATAAGCAAACACGTCATTGTCCGCGCCGAAAAAGTAAAGCATTGGTTCAAGAAATATATAAGATAAAACCGTAAATAAAATGCCGATAACAATATTTAGCACCAGAACATTTCCTAAAATCTTGTTTGCGGACTCATAATCTTTTTGTCCGAGCCTTAAAGATAAAAGCGCAGCTCCCCCCATACCTACCAGAGAACCGAACGCCGCCGCCAAATTCATTAAAGGAAACGTTATCGCAAGTCCGGACAAAGCGAGCGGCCCGACGCCATGACCTATAAAAATGCTGTCCGTAATATTGTAAAGTGATGCCGCCGTCATGGCAATTACCGCAGGCACGGCATACTGCATGAGCAATTTTCCTATCGGCAATACTCCCAAATTAAGAGGTGCGCTGCTTTTTTTCATAAACTTACCATTAAAAACAAACAATAAAATAACAACTGCTTAAATTTTTTATTGACGTTCATTATTTAACTCCTAAAAACTGAAAGCGGGATATTTAATCCCGCTTTCATGATTTTACGAAGATATTATACCAAATTTATACCGTCTTTACATTTTGACTCTCTCTAAAAACCCTAAAAAGTTAAAAATTAAAAGGTTCGCTATCAAACTACTGATTTGTATTGAACATGGATGCCCGATAAAAACCTTCGGGCATGACGACAAGAATGATTTCACTCGTTTGTCATCAACCCACTGATTTGTATTTAACATGGATGCCCCCCGTGTTAAGACCTCACGGGGCAGGCTACTAAGGAATAACAGCATTTCCGAGAACTTCGGGCATGACGACAAAGATGATTTCGCCTTTTTGTCATTCCCGAAAGTTTTTATCGGGAATCCATTTTGCCTTTTCGTCATTTTTTGTATCAAACATGGATGCCTCTCGTGTTACGACCTCACGGGACAGGTTTCTGTGGAATTACAGAATTCCATAATTTCGGGCATGACGACAAAGATGATTTTGTTTATTTGTCAATCCCCGAATGTTATTAAATGCTGTAATTCTTTAGCAGCCTGCCCCGTAAGGTCGTAATACGGGGGGGAACCATTTTACCTTTTAGCCGTTTATCGTAACAGACATATGAAAATAATGGGATAGCGTTGCCGTTCTAATTTGCCGTCTGCAAAGACCCGTGCGTAGGTACGTCGTTCTAGCTTGCCGTCCGCAACACGACAAACGCATGAAAAATAATTAAATGGCAAAAGGGTAAAAAATGGTAAACTATCCCTAAAAAAGGGGAAAGGAAATGGAAAAGCTATTAGAATTTATAATGGGAATAGAAGATA
>JAISDI010000070.1 GCA_031264895.1 Endomicrobium sp.
GCATTGCGACTATATGAAAACCTGTCCCTTCAAACCAAACCATTTTATAATTTTTTTTCCTTCCGGCATGATTCGTAAAATCGTAACCTTTTATTTTCACTCCGTCCGGCAGCAATACGTCTTCCGCCATATATTCCTTGTCCGCAAACTGCATTAAGTGATACGGATTTACGCCCATTTCGAAAAGACGCTGTGGAGTAACTGCCGGAATAGACCATGAAACCGTATCTAAAGCGTCGGTAGCGTCAACGCCGGTTTCGTTTGCGCCCATATTGAACGTCTTTTTTTTCTTACCGTCGTAAACAACTTCCATAAGCCATCTTTCTATGGCAAAAATTTCCCTGTTTATGTTTTGCTCAAAATATCTTTTCTTCATAAAAATATCTTTTACATCGCTATTTTTTAACTCGTAAAGTTCTTTCATCATTTTTAAAAGAGCATAATGGTCTACGACATTTTCCGTCGAATAAACTTTTGACCAATCCGGCCCCCAGCCGTAACCCATGGAAACGGCGCCGCGATGGCCGCTTTCAAGCTTGTAATGCGCAATTTCTTCAGTCCATTTGCATATATCGACGATGAAAGGCAGAAAATCAAGTTTTCCGGTTATAGCGGTGTACTGCACGGCGGCGATAGCCACCCATATAGTCGGGCCGACGTGCATTCTGTCGCCGTCTATGCCTATCGGCAGCCCCCATTTGGTAGCTTCTTTATCCGTCTTGTAACTGTTGAAGAGTCCGTAGCGTTCATTTTTTATGCAGTAGAATTCTTTTTGATAAATTTTAATGATTTCTGCGGCTTTTTGCGGCTGGGCGCAAACGAGATAAGCCAATGCGGCAATGGCATTGTCGTATGTGAAAGCCTGAGCGTCCAGCACGCCGTTTCTGCCGTAAGAAAAAGAATTTGTAAAAAGATCGTAACAATAGATAGACGTGCCTCTGAAACTTTCCACAAGCCCGTTTACGCTTGAAGTCTGTTTGTCAAAAAATTTTGTTACATTGATCTGGGTTTTATAGTATATTTTTTTCGACCCTTCGGAAAGGAACTGCTCGCGGTATTTCCTGTTTACTACGTCTTCCGCGCAAACTCCGGAGATTATAAAAAACGAAAAAAATATATGCAGGATTATCTTGAAGGTAAATTTCATACTGTATCTATATAGCCTCTCGTGTTGTTTTTGTCAACAGTATTGTCTGAGTTAAAATTTAACCGTAGCCATTTATGAACGTATCCGCAAAAGCTGCGTTAAAATATATATTTGCCGTCTATAAAAATAAAATGTGATTTAGAATTATACCATAAATGTCCGGTATTGAAAAGAAATATATCGTTTGAATATGAAATTATGATAAAATACCGATTATGAAAGAAAAAAGTACGGAAATCATTAACAAGTCCGCGCAAAGTCATACGCTGAGCGAAGATGAAATAGCGGAGCTTTTAAAAGCCGGCGACGCCTCTTTGCTTTTCAAAACTTCGGACGCCGTACGCAAAAAATATCTCGGCGAAGAAGTGCATTTGCGCGCTTTAATAGAATTTTCGAATTACTGCAAACAAAACTGCGTTTACTGCGGGCTTCGAAGAGACAATGCGCGGCTAAACAGATACCGGATAGAGCCTGAAGACATAATACGGCTTGCAAAAAAAGCGAAAGGTTACGGATATAAAACGGTAGTATTGCAATCCGGCGAAGATCCGTATTATACGACCGAAAAAATGGTCAAAATTATTTCCGAGATAAAAAAACTCGATATAGCTCTGACTTTAAGCATAGGCGAAAAAACATACGGCCAATACAAAGCGTTCCGCGACGCCGGCGCAGACAGATACCTTTTAAGAATAGAAACTACCGACGAAGAATTATACGCGAAATATGATCCGGGTATGAGCTTGGAAAACAGAAAAAAGTGTCTTGAAAATATAAAATCTCTGGGTTATGAGACCGGTTCGGGCATCCTCGTGGGACTTCCCGGACAGACTGTCGAAAGCATAGCGAAAGACATTTTATATCTTAAGTTCATACCAGTAGACATGGCCGGAATCGGCCCTTTTATTTACAATCCCGACACGCCGATATACGAAATTTCCGGAGAAGAAAGTAAAGACGAGCAGT
Source organism: Endomicrobium sp. (assembly GCA_031264895.1). Classification (GTDB taxonomy): domain Bacteria; phylum Elusimicrobiota; class Endomicrobiia; order Endomicrobiales; family Endomicrobiaceae; genus Endomicrobium_B. Next base: position 2,114 of record JAISDI010000070.1, read on the forward strand.
TAAACAAAAAAAACAATTTTGAACTGTCGCTGAGGGTAATGGCAATTTTGCGGCTTTTAATGCCGGACATAAATATTCCCGCAACTACCGCAATGGAAACGATAAACTGCAACGGACGCATAACTGCTTTGCAAAGCGGCGCAAATGTAGTAATGCCCAATGCCACCGAAGGCGATTACAGAAAATTTTATGAAATATATCCCGGAAAAATATGCGTCTCGGAATCTCCCGCTCATTGCAGGCTTTGCATAACCAATAAAATCAATTCCATAGGCAGAAGCGTCTGCAAACACAAAGGATTTCATAAACGTGCAGTTTGAAAGATGCACGGCGGTAGCAAGATGTGGGCGCATAATCTATGTGATTCAGAGGACGACAAAAGGCTAAAAACGGCAACATGGTTCCCCGATTAAAACATTCGGGGATGACAAACTAGCGAAATCATTTTTGTCGTCATGCTGGATTTATTTCAGCATCTTCAGTTGTCGTTTGTCGCCATTCATTGAATCTTTTATAGGTATCCATGTTGTTATTTTGCCGCCGGCTTCATATTTCATCGTATACAAAGACCATGAAATAAAGTAATGATAATTTCCTAGAGGTTTCTTTTCCTTGTGATTTTTCCATAGATACGTAAGAACAAAAAAGGATAAAAGGTTGGGAAGAAAGTTGGGAAGAAGGTTGGGAAGAAAGTGCGGACACTGGGAAGTTATGAAAACGCTGCAAGAGATTAAAAAATTGAAAAAATAGCAATTTACCGTATGTCATGCGGAGAGGAATTTGTCTAAAATTCAAAACGTAAAAGAGAATTTGCACAATATGCGTGACAAAACAAGAATAATATCTGCAACCGTCTGAAAAGATTCTGACAAACTTTGTTTGCAGGGTGACGGCAATGGCGGCAGAAAATTAAATAAGGAATAAAAAAATGAAAATTTTGGTCGGGCTGAGCGGCGGCGTAGACTCTGCCGTCGCGGCTTATTTGTTAAAAAAGCAGGGGCATGAAGTTATAGGCGCAATGATGTCGATATGGGATAATTCCGTACCTTCGCCGAAAACAAAAAGCGTGGACGCATGTTTCGGGCCGGAAGACGAAGATATTGAAACCGTGCGCAAAATAGCCGCTTTTCTGGACATACCGGTCGAAATAATAGATTGTCACGGCGAATACGAACGCGTAGTGCTGGACAATTTTAAAGCCGAATATAAAGAAGGCCGCACGCCAAACCCGTGCGTATGGTGCAACGCTTATATAAAATTCGGCGTTCTTCCTGCGGCGGCAAAAAAAGCCGGAATATCTTTCGACAAATTTGCTACGGGACATTATGCCGACATAGTTTTTAATGAAGATTTAAAAATGTACCAGCTCAAAAAACCTAAAGACAAAAGCAAAGATCAGACATATTTTCTATATCGTCTGCCGCAAAAAACTTTATCCGAAACGATTTTTCCGTTGAGTTCTTACACGAAAAACGAAGTGAGAGAAATAGCAAAAGATATAAACCTTCCCGTAGCCGAAAAGCCCGACAGTCAGGATTTTTACTGCGGCGATTACAATGATATTCTTCAATTTAAAGCAAAACCCGGCGATATCGCGGACAAAAGCGGAAAAGTTTTAGGCAAACACAACGGAATATGGAATTACACGATAGGAAAAAGAAAAGGTTTAGGCCTTCCCGGCGGAACAAAAGAACCTTTATACGTCATAAACATTCTTGCCAAACAAAACGTAATAATAGTCGGGAGCAAAGAAGATTTATATTCTTCGTCTTTAATCGCGGAAAAAGTTTCATGGGGTTCTATAATTGCGCCAAAAACTCCCATAGAAGTCTTTGCAAAGATCCGCCAACAACATACCGCAGCCAAAGCCGCAGTAATCCCGCATGAAAGTGAAAAAACCAAAGTGCGCGTAAACTTCCAAACCCCGCAAATGTCCGTAACTTCAGGCCAAAGCGTAGTTTTCTATCAAGGCGACACGGTACTGGGCGGCGGAATTATAAATAAGGAAAGTTAAGGTTGTAAGAAGCTTAGAGAAGAAAAAAGTGAAGCGGTTAGTAAAAAAATATTAACCAGTCAAAAATGAAAGTTCATACTATAGTAAAACAGCTTAACGTTGTCTCTTTTCTAAAACTTCGGGAATTCCCAATGTGGAAAATCGGAAACTCCTCTTTTTTAGACCCGAAGATTCCCCGATTCCAAAAAATCGGAAATTCCCCCTTTTTTTTAAAGGGGGTGGCCGCGGAGCGGACGGGGGATTTAGCCAAAGGCGCTGACGGAGTATCAAACCCAAGAATGACGAGGTATAGCAAACAAACTAAATATTGTCCCATTATTTTCATACGTCTATTATGACAAACGGCGAAACGGCAACATGGTTCCTCCCCCCGTATTACGGCAGGCTGCTAAGGAATTACAGCATTTAATAACATTCGAGGATGACAACAGTCCCCACACTGTTGTCATTGCGGCTATCCAGAGACAACGTTTAGCTGTTTTGTTATAGTACAAGTCCAATTTTATAACGGCAACGACAAAATCCCCCGTCCGCAAAGGCGCGGCCACCCCCTTTAAAAAGTGGGAATTAACGACAACTACAACATGGATTTCTACTTTTGTCGGACAACTTGACTGCTTTTTTTCATGAGTTTGTCGTAACAGACATATGAAATAATGGGATAATGTTAAGCTGTTTAGCTCTAATGGAATATCTGGGTTAAAAAAGTGGGAATTAACGACAAATTGAAGCCGTGTTTTTGCAGTTAAATTTCTCTTTTGACTTGGCGGGCGGGGCAAGCTAAAATGATTTAATCATTGCCTTAGTTTGTGTGGGGTTATGCTGCGCTCAGTATGTTTTTTACGGCAATCATAGAGATTTGCACCTGTTTGTTGGCTTTGGCTTTTGTAAATTTATCCTGTACCCAAACATTGAACAGTTTTAACATTTCCGCCGCAGAGTATTTGCCGCTTTGCGTAAGAGGCGTTATTTCGTATTCGTTATTTCTTAGTATATCGTCGATATTTTCACATATGAGCGCGCCGGCGGCGTCCAAAAATTCTTTTGCAGTCATATAATTGCGCTCGCTTTTGACTTCTTCCTGTATCAAGTCTTTTAAATCTGCGGCATCTTTCAGTTGTCCGCTCATTTTTAACTGCACGATGAGCGTGAGGATGGCATTTTGATATTTGCCGTTCTGTTCACTTTGAAATTTGCTTACGACCAAATCTATGCCTTTTTCTTTCAGTATATCTTTATATTCCTGCCTTGCGATGTTCATCGCAATTGCTCTGATAACGCCTAAAGCTTCATGGGAATGTTCTTTTCC
>JAISDI010000138.1 GCA_031264895.1 Endomicrobium sp.
AAGAGAAAAGACAAAATGGATTCCCGATAAAAACCTTCGGGAATGACAAACGAGTGAAATCATTTTTGTCGTCATGCCCGAAGTTCGTAATCGGGCATTGTTGCCGTTGTCGTCATTTCCTGCCGTATTTTTCAAATATGCTATAATGTCTAAAAATTTTATTTCAAGAGGCGTACTAATCATATGGGAGACCAGCTTTTACAAATATTAGCCATAGGTTTTGTATTGGCGCTTGCCTTTGGATTTATAACCCAAAAAATCGGTTTGTCTTCGGTAGTCGGTTATCTTATTGCGGGTTTTTTGATAGGGCCTGCAACTCCGGGCTTTGTGGCGGATTACGGGCTTGCGTTTCAGCTTTCCGAAGCCGGAGTGATTTTGCTGATGTTTGGCGTGGGGCTGCATTTTAATACTAAAGATTTGATGGCCGTTAAAAATGTCGCAATACCGGGCGCAATAGTGCAAAGTACTGCTGCAACCATATGCGGCACTGCCATCGGCATGTTTTTTGGACTGGATTTTATGTCCGGACTTATAATGGGTTTCGGGCTGGCAGTGGCAAGCACCGTCGTGCTTTTAAGAGTATTGTCCGATAATAATATGGTAAGCACCGTGCATGGTCACGTTGCGGTCGGCTGGCTTGTGGTGGAAGATATTTTTACGGTTCTTATTTTAGTCATTCTTCCCAGTCTTTCCGGAATAGTTGCGGCAGGCGGTTTTTCTTCGGCTGCGGGCAGCATACAAATAGTAAAAGAAATTGTCATAGCATTGCTTAGAATAGGAGCTTTGTGGATTTTGACTATGGAAGTAGGCGGACGTTTTGTGCCGTGGATACTTTCAAAGGTCGCAAAGACGCGCTCGCAGGAATTGTTTACGCTGACGGTTTTGGTCACGGCTTTTGCGACGGCTGTCGGCGCGGCTGTCATTTTTCAGGCGTCGCTGGCTTTAGGCGCATTCTTAGGCGGAATGGTCGTCGGGAAAAGTAAAGTCAGCCATCAGGCAGGCGCCGATCTTTTGCCGTTAAGAGACGCTTTTGCCGTGCTGTTTTTTCTTGCGGTAGGAATGTTGTTTGACCCCAAATTCATAATAGAATATCCGCTTATTATTGTTGCCGCTCTTATTATAGTATTGCTTATAAAACCGTTGACCGCCGTGCTTGTGGTAACCATTTTAGGATATTCGCCGCGCACCGCTTTGACGGTTGCAGCGGGATTGTCGCAAGTCGGAGAATTTTCTTTTATTCTTGCGCAGGAAGCCAAAAGACTTGAACTTGCCAGCGACATTGTTTATAACACCATAGTAATATGCGCGATAGTTTCCATATCGTTAAATCCTTCGATATTTAAAAAAATCCCAAGAGTAGAAAACTTTTTAAAGTCTAAAGAAAAACTCTGGAATTTTTTAAATTACATATCAAACAAAAGAGGACATCGTTTAAATAAAAATAAAGAACTGGCAAAAAATCTTCTTCCTACCGAAGATTATCTTTCAGAAAAAATGGCTATAGTCGTAGGATACGGCCCAACAGGAAGACGTGTGGCGCAGGCATTAAAAGAGCATGATGTAAATTATGTGATAATAGATATGAATGTTGATACGATAAACTCTTTGACCGCCGAAGGACAAAATGCGGTTTACGGGGACTCTTCAAAAAAAGAAATTTTAGAAGCTGCGGGAATACACGGAGCGGATTATCTTATTTTGACCGTTCCTTCTTTAGGTATAACTTCTGAAACTGCGTCGCTGGCTTCCAGACTCAATCCAGAAACAAGACTTTTTGTTCGCACAAGATTTTTAAGCAGTCAAGCCCATTTTAAACAAATAGGAGTGTCCGGCATAGCGTTTGAAGAAGAAGAGGTCGCAAAATCGCTTACTTCGCTTATCTTAGACGATTTAGAACAGCAAAGTCTGCTTGCCGTCGCTACGGAAATGGCATCGCAGCCGCCGGACGAATCTTCGCACAAACCGAAAACTAAAAATTGAAAACCAATAATTATGCTCAGATACATATACGATAAAGCCGCCAGCGCCGCCGTGAATATGGCAATAGATGAACTTCTTTTTGATTTGGTTCAAAAAGAGCCTGTTTTGAGAATATATTTTTGGGATAAGGCATATACGACAATAGGATATTTTCAGAAAAATGAATGCAGCGCAGTCAGAAGACTTACGGGCGGATTGACTGTAAATCATCAAAACGATTTATCATACGGTTTTTGCGCGGGGGCGGAAGAATGGCCTTACGCTTATGATCAGCGCGATACCTATAAACATATTCATACCGCGATCAAAAAAGCTTTGCAAAATATCAATATCAAAAGCAGTTTTGCCGAAATAAAACAGACAGTCGCAAACGCTGTGTTTTGCGTGCAGACATTATATGACGAAGATTTAATATTAGACGGAAAAAAGATTGTAGGTTCGTGTATGAGGCGAAGGGGGAAAAAAATACTCGTACAGGGATCGCTTCATTTGAATTTGGAAACTTTCTCAAAAGAAATTTTTTCCGATACTTTTGCCATAAATATGGCTGAAATTCTTAATACCGGCGTAAAAAAAGACAAACTTACCGAAGATGAAATAAAAAAAGCATACCTTATTTCCGAAGAAAAATATTCAAATGCACAATGGAATAACAAATTTTGATATAATCTATCCCTATGAAAAAATACATATTAGATCTAACCATACCGCAATTTAGAACGGCTGCAAATTCGATCATCAAACAGGATTACAGACTGAACCAGCTCATTGAGTGGATTTATGTCAAAAAAGCCGCTTCCTTTGACGAATTTACAAATCTTTCAAAAGAGCTGAGACAGCAGCTTGACGAAAAATTTATTTTACGGTCGCTTAAAATCATCAAAAAAGAAAAATCTTTGATAGACGGAACCATAAGATACGCTTTTCAAACCGAAGACAATAAATGTTTTTTCGCGGTTTTTCTTCCGGCAAAAGATAAAAATTCGGTATGTATTTCTTCGCAAATAGGCTGCCCCGTAATGTGCGAATTTTGTTCTTCAGGAAAAATTAAACTGGCCAGAAATTTAAGCAGAGGGGAAATACTTGAACAAATTTTGCAGATTGAAAATGACGTAAAAGAAAGAATTTCCGGAGTATTGTTTATGGGCATGGGAGAACCCATGCTGAATTTCAACAATGTTTCGCTTGCTTTAAAATCGCTGCTTTCAAAAAAAGAGTTTGCAATAGGAAAAAGGCACATAACGCTTTCTACTGTCGGCATAGTTCCGGCCATAGAAAAACTTGCCGACGACAATTACGGAATAAGGCTGGCTTTGTCGCTGCATGCCGTAGAAGACAAACAAAGAAAGATTTTAATACCGAACAATCTCGGCTTTTCGATAGAAAATATTTTAAAAGCGGGTAAATACTATCTCAAAAAAACAAATTCAAGACTTACGATCGAATATATTTTAGTCAATAATATAAACGATTCGACCGCCGACGCTCACAAACTTACGAGAATTTTAAGACATAACGATTTAATAAGTCCCGACGTACAAGTAAATATCATACCATACAACCCCACAGCCGGCGCAACTTTTAAAACGCCGCCGCAGGAAACGATCACAAAATTCAAAAACATTTTAAAAGTCAACGGCATAACGACAAACATAAGACAAGCCAAAGGCGCCGATATTTCCGCCGCCTGCGGCCAGTTAGGGTATTGAACTGCTATTGTTTTTCGTAGAGTTGGAAGGAAAGAAAATTATTCGGTAAAAGTTATTGTTATTATAGATGAAAATACTCCGCCGTAACCTGCCTGCACTTCTATTACGTCATTCGGTAACAAATATGCGGTTTTTACGTTAAGAACCATTCTGTCAGTATACGGCTGTTCAATACTGCCGCTTAATTTTGCCGGTTTTATCCCCCAAGAAACTGCTGCATTTCCGACAATATTTGCTGACAAATCTTTAACGTCGGCGCTGAAGATTATTTTAGAATCGTATTTTTCCGCCGCCAATTCTGCAAGACTCAAAGTAGTTCCTGACGGATACTGCCTGATCTCAACTGTACCCTTAAATTTATAAGGATCATCGTCATCTTTATCACAAGCCGACCAAAAAAATACGGACACAATAAGCAGAGAAAACAAAAAAACGATCTTTTTCATAATATAATTCCTCTTATAATAAATCCCAATTAATGTATTTTTTCTAATTTTAAAAAAAGGGAAAAATTGAAAAGTAAAAACAAAAACTGCCAGTATTCTTTGCAAACAATTATATGTTTTTTATCGGAATTTTGCAAAAAATATACGGACACATTGCACGACAAACGCATGAAAACCTATGTTTTTTAACTTGGCCATTGTCGTGATATGGAAGGCTTTGAAGCGGCATAATCTATTTTGATATTACGCCATTGTTTTTTTTTGCGGTTCCGGTTCTTGTTACCGTGTAGGAATGTTTGTTTACAAGCGTTATGTTTTTGGCGTTTTCTCTGAATTTTTTTATTTCGTCAGGGCTGTTGAGAATTTTCAGCGTTCCGGAAAGTATATTTATCTCGAAAAAAAGGTTTTGCGCAAAATTTAGGAAAGAGGATTCGATTTTTACTATATGTCCGCCGTCTTTTGAGTTAAACAATACTTTTGGGGAAAAAGAAAGCATTTTGAATTTATCTTTGTCCAGCCCGAGCGTTTCTCGGATTTTATCTTCATTGTTTAAGAATATTTCTGCGGCATTTATAAGTTTAATATAGTATTTGCGTATATCTATAAACTGTTTTTCAAGCAGCTGAACCGAATTGTAAAAGTCAGGTATAGGAATTATTTCATCGGCTTCGGCTTTAGTCATTTTTGTGAAATATTCTATTACTTTTTCAGACCTTTTATACGCTTTTAGCTCGTTTAAAGCGGCGGAGTCCATGTTGTAAACCTCAGATTCGTTTATCAAATCTTCATAGTGCATAAGTTCATGGCTTATTATTGACGCAAAAGTTACAAAATCAACGGCTTGCTGCATATTTTTAGGAAGATTATTTGGCGCTATATTGTTTGTAAGCAGTAAATTTGCATTTAAAACAATAATATTTTCAACATCAAAATATAAGCCTCCGGCATAGTTGAGAACATTATTTTGTTTGGAATAAAGAAAAAATATGGGAGGCAGTTTTTTTGTTTGCTTTACGAGTTTTTTGTATTTCAGGTAAATAAGAATATTATTGACAATATCTGTCATTTCCGGCCTGTTTGCGATATTTATTGATTTTTCTATTTCGCCGGCAGTCAAACCTGAAAAAATGCCTTTCAATTCCGCATATTTTTTTGCGGAAGGGGGGGAATAAGGCGTTTCTTTTTGAAGCCCCGCAAAAGAAATGCAATTAAAAAAAAGCGCCGCCGCCGATAAAACAATAAGTATTCTTATTTTATTCATATGGCAATTATAATATAAAAATCCGGTAATGTAAAAAATAATAAAAAATTGATATACTGTTTAAGATTTTTTAACGTTTTTTTGCGCATTTAAAGGAAGTTCCGTGAAAAGTTTTTCGCTTTAATCCGGACACTGCCCCGCAACGGTAAGAAACAAAGTTTATCTTATGTAAAAACTTTTTTCATAGTCCGGTCTATTAACTGCGTTTTTGGCCGGAAGGCACTTTCTAGGGGAAGAGGATATTGTTTATTGATCCGCTTTCTTTTTTACAGAAGGCGGTTTTTTTGTGAGGATTTTATGATAATAGTAAACACAGGCGACGGAAAAGGTAAAACCACCGCTTCTATAGGGCAGATTATCCGCTCTTTAGGGCATGGCAATAAGGTATGTTTGATACAATTGTTTAAGGGCAAATATTTTTATGGGGAACAAAATATTTTAACTGAGCTCGAAGGGCTGGAGTTTTTTTCTTTTGCTTCGGAACATCCCTACTGCATAGAAGGCATAACTCTTGAAGAGGCAAAGGAAAAATGTATTCCCGCCGCTCAAAAACTGGCCGAACTTGCCGCCTCTGAAAAAAGATATGATTTAATCGTCCTTGAAGAATTTAATATTGCTTTAAGAGACGGCTTTTTGGATAAAATAAAATTTATTGATTTAGTAAAAAAACTATCGGAAAAATCCGATATTGTCATAACCGGCAGGGCGGCTCCGCAGGAACTTATAGATATAGCCGATTTGGTAACCGAGATGAAAGAAATTAAACATCCTTTTCAAAAAGGCATATCTGCAAAAAAGGGAATAGAGTTTTGATGAAAAATAAATTTTTTATCATAATTTGTTTTATATTTTTGTTTGCGGTTGAGATGTATGCAAAAGAATATGAACATATTGTTTCATTAGCGCCTTCCGTAACTGAAAGCCTTTATGAGCTGGGAATGGACGAAAAAGTCGCCGGTATAACGATTTATTGTCCTAAAGGAAAAAGCCAAAAAGAAATAACCGGAACGCTGCTTGAGCCGGATATTGAAAAAATTACTATGTTAAAACCGGATTTGATAATTTCAACAAAAGAAGGAAATAATAAAGCTGCCGTTGAAAAAATAGCGCGGCTGGGTTTTGAAGTTTTTACTATGGAAACTTCTGAAAATTTCAAAGAAATATGCGAAAATTTTCTTACTCTTGCCGTAAAGCTGGAAAAAGAAGAAAAAGCTAAAGAACTTATTGCAAAAGCCGAAGAAGAAGTACTTTTAATTCACTCCCAAACGCTTTTTATGCCTAGGGAAAGCGTTTTTTGGGAAGTCGGCGCAAAACCTCTTTATACAGCGGGAAAACAAAGTTTTGTAAATGATTATAATTATTATACTTCAACGTTCAACATTTATAATGATATCGATATCCGCTATCCGCAGGTAAACGTTGAAGACGTTATAGAACGCAATCCGGACATTATCATCATGGTAGATATGGGCGATATAGGCAAAGACGAAATTAAAAATTGGCAAAAATATTCCGCTATTTCCGCCGTTCAGAATCAAAGAATTTATATGATAGACGTTAACGACGTTTTCACGCCGACGCCTTCTACTTTCGCAAAAGGCGTCAAAATCCTCGCCGCAACGATATTTCCGGAGATTTTTGGTGGCAAGTAAAAAAATTAAAATTCTCATATTTTTTGTAATGCCGGCATTGGCGGTTCTTGTTTTTATTTTTTCTCTAAAAACCGGCACAAAAGATATTTCATTTTTTGATACGTTTAAAGCTCTGTTCGGTTACGGAGAAGAAAGCGTTTTAACGATTATAAGGCAGATAAGACTGCCGCGCATAATAATGGCAATGACGGCAGGCGCGGGGCTTGCTGCAAGCGGATGCGTTTTTCAGGGAATATTAAAAAATCCTCTGGCAGATCCTTTTACGCTCGGAATTTCCGGCGGGGCAGTATTCGGCGCTTCGGCGGGTTTCGTTTTTGGGCTTGCTTCGTTAAGCTGGATATTAATACCGTTTTCGGCTCTTGCGGGGGCGATACTTGCCGTTTTGGCGGTTTATATCTTAAGTATGCGCGGAAAGTTTAATTCGAAATCCATGATACTTTCCGGAGTCATAATAAGTTATATTTTCTCTTCTGCGGTAATGCTTGTGTTTTCTCTTTCGAAAACGAATCAGTTTTACTCGGCTTTTGTATGGCTTATGGGAAATCTTTCCGCTTTTGACGAAAGACTGCTTCCCGTTGTAATAATCATAGTTTTGGCAGGAACGGCGATATTATGTTTGACCGGAAATATCATCAATGCCATAACTCTCGGCGGGCAAAAAGCGAGTACGCTTGGAATCGATACGGAAAAAACCGTAAAAATTATTTTTCTGTTGACTTCGCTGATTACCGCTTCATGCGTTTCCTGCTGCGGCGTAATAGGTTTTGTCGGGCTTATGATGCCGCATATTATGCGCAAAATAGCCGGAGGAAATCATTCTCTGCTTATTCCAGCGTCCGCGCTTGCGGGCTGTATATTTTTGCCGCTGTGCGATACGTTAAGCAGAATTCTTTTTGCTCCGGTTGAAATTCCGGTCGGCGTGATAACAAGCATTGCCGGAGGAATATTTTTTATTGTTTTAATGATGAAACGCGACGGGGAAATTTTATGATAGAAATTAAAAATATCGACGCCGGTTATTCGTCGAAAAAAATACTAAAAAATATAAGCTGCAATATTGCAAAAGAATCTTTTACGGGCATTATAGGCAAAAATGCCGCCGGAAAAAGCACATTGCTGAAAGTTTTATGCGGGATACTAAAACCTTTTTCCGGACAGGTTTTGATAAACGGACATAATGTCTATACCGCGTCTAAAAAATTTTTGTCAGAGACGATCGCTTTTATGCCGCAAAACGTCGACATGAATTTTCCGTTTACGGTTAAAGAGTTTGTAATGTTTGGCAGGTATCCTTATATGAATATGTTCAAAATGCCTTCTGAAAAAGATTATGCCGCCGTTGACGAAATTCTTAAATTTACCGGCATTGAAACTTTTTCGCAAAGATACGTCGACGAACTTTCCGGCGGCGAAAAACAAAAAGTTTTGATAGCCCAGACAATAGCGCAGGAAACGGACATTATGGTTTTTGACGAGCCGGCTTCCCATCTTGACATAGGAAGCTTGGCGGATATTTTACATCTTTTAAGACTGCTAAATAAAAAACACGGCAGAACTATAGTGGTTACTCTGCACGATTTAAATGCTGCTGGAGAATTTTGCGACAATCTTATTCTTATGGAAGACGGAAATATAAGAAACTCAGGGAATGTGGAGAAAGTGTTAAATTATAAAGATATAGAAGAAGTTTATAAAACCACCGTAGTAGTAAAAACAAATCCGATATCCGGTAAGCCATACATTATACCGGTAAGTAAAGATTTGCAATAACAAAATTCGTTATCTTCGGCAATAGCGGGGGAATCCGGTGAAAATCCGGAACAGTCCGGCTGCTGTAAGGCAGGCGCAGAGAAACCGCCGCCAAGTCAGAATGCCCGCTATTGACTTTATAATCCCTAGGAGGATACCATGATTTTCTATTACAAAAGACAGTAAAACCGCCCTTGCATTTCAACCCATAAATCAAAATCGCATTATCAAACGGCATTATGCCGTAAAAGGAAAAACAAAATGAAAAAAATATTATTTGTATTGCTGTCTCTAATTTTAGCGTCAAACGCAGCGCTTGCGCAGGAAGAGATATTTTTATCTCTTACAAAAACGCCTGCAAATTTAGAAGATTTACCGACTAATGCGACTGTTATTACTCAGGAAGAAATCGAAAACAAACATGTCGAGACTTTGGGGGAACTGCTTGCTCAGGAAACGGGAGTATTTTATAAAACAAACGGAACTGCCGGAGATATGCCTACCGTTTTTATGCGTGGAGCTGCAAATTCCGCAAGAACGCTCGTTTTAATTGACGGACGCCGGGTTAATGACGGCAGCAGCGGAGCTGCAAATTTTGCGGCAATCCCAGCGTCAATGATAGAAAGAGTTGAAATAATAAGAGGTTCCGGCTCGGCGGTTTACGGCACGGGAGCTT
>JAISDI010000158.1 GCA_031264895.1 Endomicrobium sp.
TGCTTTTTTTGACCTTTTTTATTTTGCATAACTCATTATATTTTCAATCTATTATTCTTCATTATTTCTAATGGATTCCATTAGAAAAGTTTAGCTCTAATGGAATATCTGGGTTAAATTGTATAAATTGTTGGAAAAATACGTAGAAAAAATAAGCGCAAACCCCGAAAACTACAATACGATAGCAAGAATAAATTTAAACGATTATCCGAATATAGAGTTTTATTTAAACATGGCCCACGCGACGGACAGAACCGACTACAAAAGATTGACGCAAGAAATACAGGTTTTTGTAAATACGGTAAAAGATATTTTGCCTTATACTCAATACAAGCAATTGATCGATGAAACGAATAATTTTGCCGACACGGAAAAAGTCACATATTTTATAAATGAATATTTCAAGAAATATCCTGAAAATTATGCAAAATACCGCGAACTGAGCAAACTTGTAAAAATAAACGAATTGGTAAAAGCATTAAACCCCGTAGAGCTGATAACTGAACGCAGACAGCTGACGGAAAAAATAAAGTTTGCGTTGTCATACGATAATACGGAAGCGGAAATAGCGTTTATAACGGACTTTATCAGATATTTTAGAGATTATTTAACGGCCTCGTTGATGCAGGACGACTGGACTTACGTTAAAGCAAATATGGAGCAGTTTAAAGAAATATTCGGCAAATATGCCGCATATAACGCGCTAAAAGAAGTAGAAAGCGATCTGGCCGAAATAACCGAATATTATGACGTAAACACAGACAGAAACAATATATTTTTGTCAAATCTGCTGACTTCGACCGGTGCGGCGGAAAGACTTGAAAAGCAAGAGGACGGGCTGACGCTCTCTTCATCCGTTCAAGACATTCTCTCCAATGCCCAAGACGTAAAAATAGTAATAACCGGCGGATACCACAGCGAAAGTTTAAAAGAATTATTTGCGGATAAAAACATATCGTCAATGGTTATAACGCCTAACGTAACTACGGACATAAAGAGAGCGCAAACAAAATATATGGAAATAGTCAAAGAGCAGGCAAAATTTCCGACAAACGCGCTTGCGGCTATTTTGCTTTCCGGTACTTCCAATACATATCAAGTAGCGAAAATATTCCAAGCTTCGGTAAACGCGGGTTTAAATCAGCCGGACATAGAAAAACTTATACGAGACTTTGATCTTTCGGAAAGAGTAAAAATTGACGGCGGCAATATTGTTGTCGACGGCAAAGAGAGCGTCAGTTTGACAAAAAAGAGCGTAGGCCAATCACAAATAGACAAAGGTTTTGATTTATTAAAAACCGTAAATATAGCAAGTAATTTTAGTTTTGACAATTTAGAAACCGAAACATTAAAAACAGTAGGCGCTGTTCTTACTCATTTTGGTGCCGGAGAAGCGGCAATAATTAAAGAAGTGGAAGAAGCAAATCTCGGAGAAGCGGAATTCATCGCCGGCGTTGAAATGACAAAATTCAACTATTATCCCGCTTTCATACAGCAAATGCTGCTAAACAAGGAAATTGCAAATAATCGTAATGCTGGAACCGCTTCAGATATAGAGGACGGCATTGATTTTAGCAATGCCGAAAATAAAGAAGCGTTGAGCGCTCTGACAAAAAAACTGATGTCGGATTCAGAAGATAAAACGGTTGCAGGTTATGACATAATGATAACAAACAGTCCTGAAGGCATTGCGCCTTATGTATCAGATGTTGTAAATGTATTGATTAGAAAAGACGGCTCTACAGCCATAAATGTTTTTGGTAAAAAAGGTCTTGTTGATGTTCGGACAGAAGAGGATATAAAAAAATATATAGAAGAATCTTATAAAGGTGAAAGAAAAATCGAAGATTTAACTTCTGAAGTTGTCAGCTGTCTTACCGATTTAATAAATGAATCCAAAGGAATTAAAACCGGTAAAAAAATAATTTCATCCGCTGAAGATATGAAAGCTCTTTTTCGTGAATGGTTTCCAAAAAGCGGCGCGCGTTTGTACGACTATTTAGATTTCGATCAGGACATAGGAGGTTATTTAGGAAAGACTGCCGCTTTCGCTTACGAAATGTTTAATAATTTGTATATGGGCGCTAACATGGATCACGAAAGCGATGTTAAATTTAAGAATGAACGTCTTCAAAAAATTCTTGAGTCTGCCGGAATTGAAAATTATGAAAAATATATGTTTGATAACGATGATTCCGGTTTAGAAAAATTCTTTGGTTTTTTAGATAATGATTCTGAAAAGATACAAAATTTTTTTGATGATAATGCCGGAAAATTATCGGTTAAAATTATTGCAAAATTTGAATATTTAGGAAGAGATTTCGTTGAAATTGAATATCCTAATGGGCAGAAGTTCTTATTTTATACGTCTTCATATGGTACAGGGACTAAAATTAAAAGCGTCTGGTATCCTATTGGCGGATTTACAAAATATAAAGGATTTTTAAATAGATCTGCTACCCAACATTGGTTTGTAAAAACAGACAATATAGATAAATTTTATCACAAAGAAGTTTTTGAAGCCACATCTAAAGCTTTGCAAAATTTGGATATTAAAACGACAGAATCTTTTGACATTTCAAAATCTGCTGAAAAAGGCGCGCCCTTAAGCATCGGCGGGCGGTTAAAAGATTTTATTGTTAGACTATTTCCCAAAAAAGGCGCGCGGTTTTACGATGTTTATTTAGCTCCGTTGATGGAAGCGGGTAATATAGCCGCTGTTGCCTCTGCCGCAGGCGAACAAACGAAAAAATGGTTTTTGGGGCAGCATGCCGCTTACAACGATGCTCTTGCCATTGTTGAGGATTTCCGGCAGCAAGTCAAAGATGCAGAAACTACTGAAACGGATGCGAAAGATTTTCTGGCGCTAAGGTTTCCTGAAAGGCTCAAAGATATTGAAGAAGCGGAAAAAATAATTGCGGAATTCGAGAAAGGTTTAGATTCCATAGTAGGCGCGGCAGAAGTTGCTTACAAGGAAGCAATATCTAAAGGCAAAGGTATACGTTATGCACTGACGAAAGCCGCTATAGCAAGCATACGTCCGCATATGAAATGGAACAATGGACAATGGAATGAAAAAGACGAAAATTCCCGCGCGGCATTGTCTGCCGAAGATGAGGATCCAGGTTTGAAAAGTAGTTTGATGACATTGGGATATGACATTAATGATTTTTCCGATGAAGAAATAAAAATGTTGAAAGCTATCTTAAAATTGGGTTTAAATCTTAACAAATCAACTGTTTGGCTTGCCAAGTATTATGTAATTCCTACAACCACCAAAAAAGAAGAAAAGGATCGTATTAAGAATCTTGAAAAGTATATCAATGAGGACTGGTTCAAAGAATTGTATTCCGGAAAATATCTCAATGTTGGCGGTCTTAGCAACGGACAAATAGAAGAGATATCCGTATTGTCTTCTTTTGGATTAACGCTTAATCAAAGCATAGTTGATTTTGCCAAGATAACCGGCGCGGGGCGAATTGAATTTCTAGAAGGCCTTGAAGAATACAAAAATGAGGATTGGTTTAAAGATCTGTTTTCAGGCAATCACGACATTACCCGTCTTACTCCTAACAATATAAAAAGGTTAGGGGTAATATGCAGTTCAGGGCTTGGGCTAAAAGTTAATCCGGCAACTATTGCGTTTGCCAAAAAGGATTTTGGAGGATTGGAAAAATTTGAAAAAGATATAAAAGATTTAAAACCTTATAAAGATGAGGAGTGGTTTCAGCAATTGTTTTACAATGAAAAATACTATAAGTATGCCGGAGAATTAACGGTAGATCGTATAAAAAAGATAGAACAACTGCTATCTTTTATGGAATTAGATAAACGTCTGGGAAGTTTAAATGAACAAATCGTTTATTCCGCTATAAATTATATGTTGCCTTCAAATAATTATGGAAATCTTCTGGAGGATTATAAATATAAATTGGAGTTGCCAAAAATGTTTTTAGGTACAGATGGTGAGATGTACTATATAGATAATTTGGAAATAGGACGAGCAGTACAAAAACTTTACAAATTTATAAATATGGGAGACGGGGCAACATACGGTATAAGACCTGTTATTGAAGACAAAGGCGGCTTAAAGACAATAACGTCGCTTGAAGTATACGCTAAAGAGGCCGGAGCCTCCGGAAAATTGCCGGAATCGTCTGTAACAATAAAATATGAGCAAGGATATTGGCCTAGCTCCTTAGTAGGAACGGTTAAAACATTTTCATTATTAAAAGAAGGACTCACCTTTAGGAGTATTCTATCTGGGGTAGGCACGTTTAGCGTGGAAAAAACAGTACAGGACGGAAAAATAATTATAGTTGAAACAGAAATATTGATAGGTAAAGAATACGACGGAAAAATTGTAAACGCGCACTTCAGGGACGGCAAGTTTGCATATGTGGACACGGAAGAAAAAATAATATACGGATTGTCTAGGAGAAACGTAACTGATAAAACATACGATACAAGACCCCAAAAAATAATAGTAGAAGAACTGGATGAAAATAATCGAAAAATAGGAAAACCAATTGAATATCGAGGCATAGAGGTACCGCCGGCAGCGAAAAAAAAGTTAACGTCATCCGGAAAATATAAAGTGTATGGAGATATTACGGTTAGAAAAGCGGGAGGTTTTGGATTTAAATTTTTTAATAAATCTATCATATTAAGCCAAAAAGAAGCAACAGGTGAACGCATAGAACTGCTTGTAGAAGACGGAAAGATAACAAGAATATCAATAGACGGAGAGATAACAAGAATATCAATAGACGGAGAGCTTGTAAAAATTGCCGAAAACAATGTAGAACAAAAAGACTCAAAAGCGTTTGCTGCCACCAAAATAATAGCTTATTATGATGTTCCAAACTCAGAACTGGCGCAAAGGGTAAAACAACGGCAGGAAGACGAAGTATATGATGTTAAAAACTCAGAACTGGCGCAAAGGGCAAAACAATGGCAGGAAGACGAAGTAACGGTTTTGGTAGTCAGAGACAGCGACAAAATAGCAGGTAAAGGTACGGGGATAAAAATTAAAGGCATAAATGTTCGAATTCAAAACGTTAACGGGCAAATTGTCGTACTTGCAAAAGGAGCAGACTATGAAGACGTTGTGAAAAAAATACACAACAATAAAATGATCAATAAGTTTGCAAATAAGTTAAGAAGCGAGATAAAGAAGAAAGGATTTAATTTAAAAAATATTTCTTTTGAAGGCCTTATTACAGATGAAACAATGGCGGAGGAAGATATAGGTTTTGTCGGCGATATAATAAAAGTAAACAAAAAAAGATACGACGCTGAAAAACTCAAAGGCAATGAAAGTTTCGGTTTGTATCTGCATAACGCAATGGAAATAGCAAGATCTTTTAAAGAAGCGAAAGCCGATAAAGCCGTGATGGATTTTACTAAAGAAAATAGCGGCGAGGTGATAAACATTTTAGAGAAGCTGCTTAAGAAAGGCTTTTATACGTCTTTAAAGATTGCCGTGTCCGGTTCAGACGCAGATACTATTGCAAATAATGTCGATTTATTTGAATTAAGAAGATTAGGCGTAGAAGTTTATGCTTTTGACAGCGGGCTTTCCGCCGATTTCGGCAAGATGGGTTTTAACGGCAGAATTAATACGAATACGCAAGAGCTTTACGAGTACGCGTCAGGATTAGCATTTGAAATTGAAAAAGTCGGAACAGAAGACGAAATTGCAAAAAAGTTAAACGAGGCGAAGGGTTTTGTTTTAATAGAACCTGCTTTGATAAGCAAATCTGACTCAAGAAACCCGATAGGCAAGATGAACGAGTTGAACGCTTTGTTTGGAAAATTAAAATTAAATTTCGGTCTTTTGGGAATAAATTACGGCGAAGCCGTAAACATGGCGTACAGATTAGATCTGGACGATATGCCGGTCATAGAAAATCTTACGGCGCAGCAAGCGCAAACCGCAATAAGTTTGCTGTCTTCAAATCATCAAATAACCACATTATTAAACGCCATAAAGAAAAATTTAAACGAGAAAGAACAAAAATCAATAAACGCCATAATAACAGAGCGTATATTGACGGCAAATTTTCTTTCGGCAAAAGCGCCGGAAGCCGGCAAAAAAAGCGTAATAGCCGATAAGGAAATGGAAATCATGCTTGGGAAAGCGCTTTATAAATTGAACGGCGAAGAGATCATCCCTGATGTAAAATTTGCAGCCAGACAACATTATAATGATTACATCATACAGGAATCAAAAAAGAGCGATAAAAAATCTGCGGCAAATGTTGCGACGGTGATATTTACATATCACGGCATAGCTATAGATATAAATAAATACAAAGAACGCATTTCCGATTCCAACAGGCAAGCAGGATACAGGGCAATATTAACGGCTGCATAGTTTGAAAGATAAAAATCACGTCTTGTTTTGGACAGATTTTATAAAAATTAGCCGGTTTGCTATAATAATACAGGCTTGTATTTGCGTTTGTCGTGCGTTGACGCGGAATATAAATGTATGCTATAAATAACAAATATGGTTGACAACTATCTTCTTGAACTTAAAAAACATTTCGGACATGAATCGTTTCGCGGGGTACAGCGCGGGCTTGTTGAAAGCATTATGAACGGGCGCGACGCTTTGGGGGTTATGCCTACCGGCGCAGGAAAATCCGTTTGTTTTCAGCTTCCGGCGGTTTTATTTGACGGGATTTCAATAGTGATCTCCCCGCTTATTTCTTTGATGAAAGACCAGATAAACTCACTTTCGCAAAACGGAATACCTTCCGCTTATATAAACAGTTCTCTGTCTCTGCCGGAAATAAAAAAAATCTTTTCAAATGTCAGAGCGGGCAGATATAAATTATTGTATATCGCCCCGGAAAGATTGGATTCGGAATGGTTTTTATCTTTTGCAAAAACGCTTAAAATATCTATGGTAACCGTCGATGAGGCACACTGTGTTTCCCAGTGGGGTCAGGATTTTCGCACAAGTTATACGAAAATAACGGCATTTATTGAAGAGCTTGCAAGCCGTCCGGTAGTTTCGGCTTTTACCGCGACTGCAACGCCGCGCGTGCGTGAAGATATAGTAAAAATGCTGAAATTGAAAGAACCTGAAATCATAGTTTCGGGTTTTGACAGGCAGAATTTAAATTTTGAAGTGCGCCGTCCTCAAAAAAAGTTTGACGAACTGATTTCTTATTTACGCGATAAAAAAGAAAAAAGCGGAATAATATATTGTCTCACCAGAAAAAGCGTTGACGCCGTTGCAGAAAAACTTAAAAATTTAAGTTTCAATGCCGCGCCATATCACGCGGGGCTTTCTTCCGAAGAAAGACACAAAAATCAAGAAGATTTTATTTTTGACCGATCGGGAATTATCGTCGCGACAAATGCGTTCGGCATGGGGATAAACAAACCTAACGTGTCTTTTGTGATCCATTACAATATGCCCAAAGACATAGAAAGTTATTATCAGGAAGCGGGCAGAGCCGGACGCGACGGCGCTGCGGCAGATGCTATTATTTTTTACAGCGGGCAGGACATCAGGACGAATCTTTTTCTTATAAATAACAGTCAAGACAAACAGTACTCTTCTCCGGAAGAAGAAATGTATTTGAAATCTCTTGAAAGAAAAAGATTAAAAGAAATGGACTTGTACTGCAATACCCACGAATGTCTCAGGCATTACATTTTAAAATATTTCGGCGAAACGCCGCAGGGAAGCTGCAATAACTGCGGAAACTGCAACTCAAAATCCGAAATTGAAGACATTACGCTGTTGTCGCAAAAAATATTGTCGTGCGTTTACAGAATGAGAGAAAATTTCGGTAAAAATATAGTGATGGACGTTTTAAGAGGCAGCAAAAGTGCGCGTATTAAAGCTCTGTTTTTAGATAAACTGTCAACTTACGATATTTGCAAAGAGTCCAAAGAAGAAATTAAAACCGTAATGAACTTTTTAATTATCAACGGATTTTTAGAACTGACAAACGGCGAATATCCCGTACTTAAACTAGGCAAAAGAGCAAACGAAATTTTAAGAGAAAATTTAAAAGTTGAAATGAAGGTGGTTTCCGCTAAAAAACAGGAAGCAATAACTGCTGAAGCCGGAAACCAAAAAGCCGGTAAAAAACTTACCGCCGCGTCTTCAAACGCAGACATAGACCAAAACCTTTTTGCCGCCTTAAAAGCATTGCGCTACAAACTTGCCTCAACGCAAAATCTTCCCGCATACATAGTTTTCCACGACAGCGCCCTCATAGATATGTGCGCAAAACTGCCGAGAACAAAACAGGAGTTTTCTCAAATATCCGGCGTAGGCGCGCAAAAATCTGAAAAATACGCATCCGCTTTCATAAACGAAATAAACAGGTATTTATTGGAACAAAATTCTTAAAAAAAGCAGCATTAGGCTGTCTCTACGATAAAGACGGCTTTCATGCCATGTTTGTCGTCAACCCGCTTGAATTTTAACCCAGATATTCCATTAGAGCTTTCTAAAAACCATATTTCTTCATTTGTCGTCATCCCCGAGTGTCTTTATCGGGGATCCACTTTTGTCGTAAAACACTTTTTTAGTAAAAATGGATTCCCGATAAAAACCTTCGGGAATGACAAATGAGTGAAATCATTTTTGTTGTCATCCCTGAAGGTTTTTATCGGGGAACCATGTTGCCGTTTCGCCGTTTGTCATAACAGACGTATGAAATAATGGGACAACATTTAGTTTGTTTGCTATAAATGGAATATCTGGGTTTAGCCGCCTCTGCCATCAAGCTTGCCAGAGTTTCATCTACAACGACATATGCTGAAATAAATCCGGCATGACGACAAACGTCGAAACGGCAACAACAAATTTCCCCCGTGTTAAGTCATTACGGGGGAAAATCTGTTATCAGCGCCGTTATTTTATTTTGTCGCTCTGAAGCGTTTTACCGCTTCTGTCATATTTTTTAGAGCCGGTTTTACTTCTTCCCATTTTCTGGTTTTTAGGCCGCAGTCCGGATTTATCCAAAGACGTTCGGGCGGGATTATTTCTTTTAGCGTTTTTATTTGGTCAACAAATTCTTCGACGGGCGGAACTCTCGGCGAATGGATGTCGTAGACGCCGGGGCCGATTTCGTTTTTGTAGCCTGTTTGTTTAAAAATGTTTAGCAGTTCATTTCCGCTTCTTGCGGTTTCTATTGTTAAAACGTCCGCGTCCATTGCCTCTATGGTTTTTACTATTTCGTTAAATTCGCTGTAACACATATGCGTATGGATTTGCGTTTCTTTTTTTGCGCAGCTTACGGCAAGTTTGAAGTTTGATACCGCCCACTTTTCATATTCGGCGACGTTTTCATTTCGTATCGGATAACCTTCCTTAAAAGCGGCTTCGTCTACTTGAATTATTTTTATTCCGGATTCCTGTAAATCGTTTATTTCATCGCTTAACGCCAAAGCTATTTGTTTTGAAACTTCGCTCCTTGGCTTGTCGTCCCTTACAAAAGACCAATTTAAAATCGTGACGGGTCCCGTCAACATGCCTTTCATTATTTTTTTTGTCTTGCTTTGCGCATACTTTATCCATTTTACAGTCATTGGTTTCGGGCGCGAAATATCGCCGTATATGACCGGC
>JAISDI010000201.1 GCA_031264895.1 Endomicrobium sp.
ATGCTTTTTTTGACCTTTTTTATTTTGCATAACTCATTATATTTTCAATCTATTATTCTTCATTATTTCTAATGGATTCCATTAGAAAAGTTTAGCTCTAATGGAATATCTGGGTTAAAGGCTATTTATACAATAAAAAATACCGGCTTAATTAAAATATAAGCCGGTATTTCAACATTTTAAAATTAAAAATGCCGTTAAACACTTTTCTTGATGAGGCAAAGAAAAGAAGCATTGCGATAAAATACGATATTAAAAATTCAAATCCGGGAGAAAGCCCGCCTCCCCCGTGATCCGCATAAACTCCGTAAAAAGCAAAACCGTCAACATGCGCACAGGAATCCGTATTATGTCCCGAAAAAACGGCTGGATCAAAATTTCCGGCAAAAGCGGCAGTGACCGCATTTAAAGGAATATTATTATTTTGCTTTGCGTCTTCTTTTTGCTGATTTTGGTTTGCCTGAGAAATTTCTCCGGACGCATTGAAACGGAAAAGCCTGCTTATTGTTCCGGCAGCTTTGTTGATATGCGCAGAAACATTAAAAACGTTCTGCCCGACTTCAACAATTCCGGACGGATCAAACCCGTTTATAAAAGACTTTAAACCGTCCTTGCTTACAAGTACGGGATTGGCAAATAATAAAAACGCCGCAATTACAGAAGCAGTTTTTTTTAATATCCCGCAAATGAAAACATAACGTTTTATTGACATAATATCATTATAACAGCTTTTATTAAACTATACTTTCAACTTTTCAATTAAAATTTTGTTTACTATTTGCGGGTTGGCTTGTCCTTTGGACTTTTTCATTACCAAGCCTACTATTGCGCCTATAGCCCTTTCTTTGCCTGCTTTAAATTCTGCAACGGCTTTCGGGCTTTCGGCTATGGCTTCTTCGCATATTTTTATAATTGCCGTCTCGTCCGAGATTTGTACAAGCCCTTTTTCTTTGATTACGGTTTCAGGATCCGCCGATTTTTCGTACATCTCTTCAAAAACGGTTTTTGCCATTTTTCCCGAAATAGCGCCATTAAGAATAAGCGTTACGAGTTTGGCCAAATTTTTGCTTGAAACCGGAGATTCGTTTATTTCTTTGCCGGAAGCGTTTAACTTTCCGTTGAGTTCAGTGGAAATCCAGTTTGCAATAGGTTTTGAGGAAAGTTCTTTATTTTCCGACGCATTTAGCGTTTCTTCATAATAGTCTGCAATTTGTTTAGAAGACGTTAAAAATTCGGCATCGTATTCTGATAGAGAATATTCTTTTATAAATCTGGCTCTTCTTGCTCTGGGCAGTTCCGGAACTTGCGCGCGCAGTTCTTCTATAAAAGAGTCCGGCAGATTAAAAGGCACTAAATCCGGTTCGGGAAAATATCTGTAATCTAAAGCGCCTTCTTTTGAACGCATGGATTTTGTTATGCCTTCTTCCGCTTCCCATAAACGTGTTTCCTGAACAAGTTTCCCGCCGCGCGAAAGAACTTCTATCTGTCTTTCGGTTTCGTAAGCTATGGCGTCTTTTACGCCTGATATAGAGTTCATATTTTTGATTTCAACTCTTGTGCCCAGCTCTTTTTGCCCTACAGGCCGCACGCTTACATTGACATCGCAGCGCATTTTTCCTTCTTCCATACTGCATTCCGAAGCGCCTATGTAACGCACTATCGTTCTCAATTCGGTAAGAAATTCAAGAGCTTCCTGCGGGGAACTCAGTTCCGGTTCCGTAACAAGTTCCATCAATCCGATGCTTGCCCTGTTTAAATCCAAAAGCGAATAGTCGAGTTTTCTGCTGCCGATTTCGTGAACAAGTTTTCCGGCATCTTCTTCAAGATGTATCCTTGTTATGTTTACGACTTTTTCTTTGCCGTCAAGCATGATGGCAAGTTTGCCGTTTGAACACAAAGGCGGTTCGGACTGGGTAATTTGATAATTTTTAGGCACGTCCGGATAAAAATACTGTTTTCTTGCAAAAGTACACTGTTTATTTACAGTGAAATTTAAAGCAAGTCCGGTTTTTATAATCGCTTCGACGGCCTTTTTATTTAATATCGGAATGGCGCCGGGCTGCGACGTACAGATCACGCACGTGTTAGAGTTCGGTTCCGCGCCGAACTCCGTAGAACATTCGCAGAAAACTTTTGATTTGGTGTTAATTTGCATATGTACTTCAAGGCCTACTACCGTTTCATAGTTTGACATTTTATATACCTTCTTTATTGAGGATAATTAGTAGTTAGTGTAGTTAGTAATGAGTAATTAGTAATTAACGGCAACGGCAAACATGGATTCCGGCTTTCGCCGGAATGACAACCTATAAACCCATACTACCGTTTTGCCTTCGATATAGACGTTGTTATCTTTGTCTTTGCCGTTCGCTTTTGTCGTTAGTAGTTGTCGTTCGCCGCCTCTAAGCGAGTCTATGAGCGAAAGATTTTTGAAGATTATCAAATTCGGCTGTTTGAGCGGCATTCCTCTTTAGTCTTTATTGCCGCGAGTTCCGAATTTGCTTCAAAAATCTTTTGCGAATGCTTTCAGCGGCAAGGGTTTTTGCTTACTTTTTGACCGACTGCAAAAAGTGAGGCGTGGGGTTCAGGGGTACCGAAAAAACCCCTGACTAAAGCCTTTGCCGTTTTTAACGGCAGCCCATGAACAACAAACAGCCAACGGCAACAACGACCACCCCGTCAGAGACTTCGTCTCTGCCACCCCTCCACAGAGGGGAATTTACGGCAACGACAACTGCAACTATTAAAGACTAAAGGAACACAGCCTTGCTAACTTGCCGTGCTGAAAGCGCTCATTCATTACTAATTACTCATTATTAATTATCTGTTTTATATTTTTGGGTACTGCGACATATCGAAGCCGGAAATTTTTTCAAAGGCGTGCGCTGCCTGAAAAAGTTTTGCGTCGGAAAAACGTTTGCCCATAAAGTGAACGCCCATGGGCATACGGTTTTTTGTAAACCCGCACGGTACCGTAATTCCGGGAAATCCGCCGAGGTTTGCGGCTATAAGAAATATATCGCATTCTTCTGGAAGTTCTTCTCCGAACTTTACCGGCATTTGAAGCGTTGACGGCGAAAAAATAAAATCGCATTCGGAAAACGCTTTATTTAAATCGTTAATCAAAAGCGTGCGCACTCTTTGCGCCTGATGATAACATCTGTGATAATTTTTAGCTCCGAGAACGTAAGTGCCGAACAGTATTCTCTTTTTTACTTCATATCCCAGCGATTCGCCCCTGCTTTTTGCGTATTCGTCGTTTAAACTTATGCCGTTCGGGGAACGGTATCCGTAGCGTATCCCGTCAAACGTGGCAATGTTTGCGGAAACTTCGGCGCACATAATAACTTTGTACAGCGCCGGAACATATTTGTAAGAAGGCGCGCTTACTTCAACTATTTCAGCGCCTTCAAGCTGGAGGTTTCTTACGGCATTGTCAAAAGATTTTAAAATTTCTCCGTCGCTGCTATAATTTGAAAGTTCTTTCGGGATACCTATTTTTAATTTTTTGAAAACGCCGGAATTATCAAATCCTTCGGTATAATCGGTTTGTTCGGTCGGTTCGCATACAGGATCCCTGTAATCTTTTCCGGCTATGACGCTTACCAGTAAAGCCGTATCGTAAACATTTTTTGAAAAACTTCCTATCTGGTCGAAGGAAGAAGCCAATGCGCAAACTCCGTACCTGCTTATAAGCCCGTAAGACGGTTTATACCCGACTATGCCAGTAAAACCGGCGGGCTGCCTTATTGAGCCGCCCGTATCCGAACCTAAAGCAAAAGGCGCCATAGCGGAACTTACAGCCGCCGCGCTGCCGCCTGACGAACCGCCCGGAATTTTTGTGATATCCCACGGATTTGCAGTTTGCTGATAAGCCGACGTTTCCGTTGAACCGCCCATTGCAAACTCGTCCATGTTAGTTCTGCCGATAAATACCGCGCCTGCGCTTTTAAGTCTTTCTATAACGGTGGCATCGTATGGGGAAACGTAATTTTCAAGATATTTTGAAGCGGAGGTCATGCTTTCGCCTTTTATCATGATATTGTCTTTTATGGCGATAGGAACGCCTTCGAGAACCCCGCATTTTTGTCCGGATCTTATTTTTTCGTCCGATGCGGCGGCATGTTTTAAAGCCTGCTCTTCGTTAAGTTTTAGAAAAGCTTTAACTTTAGGTTCAACCTCTTTTATGCGTTTATAACACGCTTTTACCGCGTCGACGCTTTTTACTTCTCCGGCGCAAATCTTTGTTCTTAAATCTTTTACCGAACAGGTCAAAATTTCATCCATAATTAATTCCTCAAAACCACTTTTTCTTTTTAAAGTATATCAATAAAGCCATAATGGCTACCAGCATTATACCGACGGCAAAAAACCACGACCCTTCCTCGCCGAATAAAGCGTATTCCGGAAACTTGACGTTCATGCCGAAATAACCGGATATTATAAGCACGGGCAAAAGGAGAGTCGCTATTATGGTCAGCAGTTTCATGACTTCGTTAAGTTTTACCGTAACGCTTGACATATAAACTTCAAGCAAACCGCTTATCATCTGGCTTCGTATTACTATAGATTGGTTGATTCTTGCGCATTGAAAAAAAATGTCTCTGAAATATGCCGCGTGTTCTTTTGAAATTATGCTGTTATTTGATCTTGTAAAATAAACATACGACATCTGCTGGGATTCGGCTATTTTTCTTATGGCCAGAATTACTTTTTTAATATTTAATATTTCTTCCATATGCTTTTGTTCCGGATCTTCCAGAATGGCGTCTTCAAGAGCGTCTATTTTGTCGTCTATTTTTTCCAGCGAGAACTCGTAACTTGAAACCACTTTATTGAAAATGTTGTACATGATATTTGCAAGGCTTTTGAGTTCTATTTGAGGTCTTGCTTTTGCTTTTTCGTAAATTGTTTCTATAAAAAACAGTTCTTCGGTATGCACGGTTACGACAAAACCTTTGCCGGCAAAAACATTCAGCTCGTAAATGCTTTCGTCAAACTCCTGAAGATAGTTCGGTTTTAGCTGTATGCCGTGCACCGCGCCGAAAACGTAATTTTCAAATTCTTCCATTTTCGGGTAATACTGCGGAAAAAGGCAGTCTTCCAAAGAAAGTTCGTGGAATTTAAAAGCGTCGGTAAGAAGAAGCGTTTCTTCGTGGCTCAAATCGTGGTTTTCCAGAAGAATGTCGACCCATATAAGTCTGGGGTTTTTAGTAACGATTTCGGCTATTGCCGCCGCGTCGGTTTCTGAGCGAAATTCGCCGTTAAATGCGTAAATTGCTTTTATCATTTTATTGCGCCTCAATGACCTTTTTCACTTTATAAAACGTTTCTTCTTTTTGGGGAGCGGCATTGAGCATTTGTTCGATAGTTTCTTTTGGGCAGGGTTTTACTATGTCGTCTCTCCAGACATTTCTAAGCGAAGTTACGTGAGTGGTGGGTTTTAGCTGCGAAATGTCGGGTTCTTGAAGAACTTCAATAAATTCAAACATTTTATTTAAATCTTTAAGATACCTTTCTTTTTCTTCTTCTTTTACTTCGAGCCTTGCCAAAAAAGCAGTAATTTCAAGTTCTTCTTTCAACATAAAAACACCTCTTAACCCATACGATAAAATAATGAGAAATTATACAAAAAACGCATTGATGCTTGCAACCCAAATTTTTAAACGAAAAAAGCTTTATTTTTGAATCCGTTTTAATGCGGAGACAAAGAAAGAATTCATAAAAAAAAGCGACGATGCCGTTTCAAAAATTTCTTCGGCATACTGCAATATTTTTTGCGTGTCCGCGCTAAACAGCGAAAGATCTGCCGAATCCGTCAGCACTGCCGCCGCGCCAAATATGACCGCTATTATAAAAAAGATAAACGATTTTGCATTTTTTTTAAGTTCTTTCAAGATAAAAGGAAGCATAAAAAGACCCGCAGCCATTAAAAGCAGCAAAACATAATCGCCTTTTTCCGTCCAGAAAAAAATGTCCAGCGTTATGTCATTGGATTTAAAAAAATTTTCTCTTATGCTTTCGTGCAAAGCAAACTTTTCGTCAAGCGTAAGATAAAAAAAACCGGCGCTCAGAATAAGCCATGGGACGTTTACCCTACGTTCTGCCGTATAAACCAAAAACAGATTATAACCGGCAAAAACAAAACACAAAAAAAGCAGCAGCGCTTCATACCAGCCAAACGGGCTTTTTTCATATATCACATAACTCCAATAGCCGTGCCTAAATATTCCCATGACCGTACAAAATACAAGCGCCGCAAAGCTTGTAAGAATGCTTATATATAAAAATTTATTTTTTACGCATATTTTCAAAAATTTTCTCCTACAAGGTTTACCGGATCGTCCGTACATAATCCTATGATATTTTCGACCCATGTTTCTGTTCCGCGTTTGACGGCTTCGGTAGAATACCATGCCGTATGCCCGGTTTCTATCACTCTGCCTTTGGCAATGCCTTTAAAAGCGCCGGTTTTTTCGTCAACGGCATAAGTGAAAATTTTTCCGGACTTTATATATTCGCAAACTGCGTCATTGTCGACCAAATCAGCTCTTGCGGGATTTATTATGATCACGCCGTCTTTCATTTTTGATATTTCCGAAAAAGATATTATCGGTTTTTCATTACGTTTTTTTGAAGCGCACAAAATTATGATATCGCTTTTTGAAAGAAGCTTATCCAAATCTTCAAACTTATCTTCTGAAAATTCCCGCTTTTTTGCGTCAATATCGTAATATGAGCGTTCAACTTCAAAAGAAGATAACATCGAATAAACTTTTTGGCCTATCCTTCCGAAACCTATGATCCCCGTTTTTTTGCCCGCAAGCTCAAAACCGCGCATGGATATTTTTGCGTCAAGCATATCTCTGGAGAAATCATAACTCAGATGTATTCTGTGCAGCGCCGAAAGTAAAAGCCCGACGGCGTGTTCTGCGACGGAAACTGTGGAATATTGCGGAAGGCAGGCAAGTTTTATGCCGCTCTTTTTCATATGATCCGTATCTATCCATTCGTATCCGGTAGAAAAAACTGCAAGCGCTTTCAGTTCCGGCAGCTGCGCCAGAATTTTTGCGCCGATATCTTTTCTTATACGCCTTGTTAAAGCCGCAATTTCATAATTTTTAAACATTTCAACAAACTCTTTATCGCTTAAAAGCCTGTTTTCTTTTACAAAAGTCACTTTTGCAAAAGAGTTAAGCCTTTCGGCTTGAACAATGCTGAAACTTTTTTCTCCTGACGCTGAAACTATTAAACATTTTTTCATTTTATATCCGCCCTAATGTTTATATGATAACTCTTTTTTTACAAAATACAAAAAAGGCTTTCAAAAAAATTTTTTATTTATGTATAATAATCAAAGTTATGAAATGTGGCAAAAATGTATTATCTTTATTAATTTTTATGTCTTTTGCAGCTCAACTTTCTTATTCTGCGGGAAAAGCCAATATCCCTGTTCTGCCCGGCAAAACTAACAAAAGCGACATTACTGACAAAGAAATCAACTACCCTGTTGAATTTACTATCCCTTTAACGCAGGAAGAAGAAGCTGACCCCGTGATCAATATTGTTGCGGGCGCAATTTCTGCTGCGCCTGAAAACAATGAAACAAAAGGCGCGGTTTTGGAAGCCGAAGCGCTTTACAGAAGAACTGTAGACGCTTTTAAAAACGGGAAACCTGAAGACGCAAAAAGATATTTTGCTTTATTTATAAACAAGCTCGAAAAAGCCGGAATCGAACCCGGCCTTTACTTTTTTCTGTTTGACGATTTTGACAGCGTTATTACAAAACTAAAAAGAATTTATGCGATAAACACGCCTGCCCCGGTACTTGAGCCTGAAAAATATTCTATACCTATGGAATGCGAAGATAATTCTCTGGTTGAAAAGTACATAGAACTTTATTCCGCAGGAAAACCCAAAGAAAGAGTAAAAGCCGCGCTGGAAAGAAGCGGCGCTTATAGAGAAATAGTATTAAAAGCGCTTCAGGATTTTAATTTGCCGGAAGAGCTTGTATATCTTCCCGTTATCGAAAGTCTATACAATAATAGAGTAATTTCAAGAGCCGGCGCAGTCGGGATATGGCAGATCATGGCGCACAGGGGAAGAGCTTTAGGGTTAAAAATAAATTATTGGATAGACGAAAGAAGAGACCCGGAAAAAGCCACAAAAGCCGCATGTTTATATTTGAAAGAATTATATGTAATGCTTAACGATTGGCACCTTGTGCTTGCCGGATACAATAGAGGCGAGTACGGACTTTTAAGAGACATGAAATTTTCCAATGCTTCCAATATAACCGAAATGACGGACAGAAACGCGATCCCAAAAGAAACGCAGCAGTACGTTCCGCAGTTTATAGCCGCAGTAACAATTGCCAATAATCTTGAAGAACACGGTTTTAAAGACGTAAAATTTCAGGAGCCGTTGAAATACGATAAGATAAAAACAGACCGCGTGATAGATTTAAAAATCGCCGCACAATGCGCCGGAACTACTATAGAAGAAATAAAAAAATTAAATCCCGCATTAAACGCATGGTG
>JAISDI010000223.1 GCA_031264895.1 Endomicrobium sp.
TATTATATTACCTGACTTCGGTCTTTTATCTCCCCCATATCTTTCTTTTTATGAGTGATTTTATGGCTTTTTACTCTTTTAGGTTGAAGTCAGGTGTTAAGACCTCACGGGGCAGGCTACTAAGGAATAACAGCATTTCCAAGAACTTCGGACATGACGACAAAAATGATTTCACTCGTTTGTCATTCCCGAAGGTTTTTATCGGGAATCCATTTTGTCTTTTCGCTTTTTGTCGCCAAGCTATTTGTCTATTTAACGTGGATCAATCCCCGACAAAGACACTCGGGGATAACGACAAAGGAAGAAAGATGTTTGTTAAAAAGCTCTAATGGAATTTTTGTGTTAAATATAAAATAATATTTTGGTATTTCTAAAAACCCTAAAAAAGTTAAAATCAAAAAGTTTGTCACCCTGAATTTATTTCAGGAGCTATAGCCTTTACAGCTGTTTGGCCGCAAGGTCTTATCGTTCTAAAATGCCGGACGCTAGCGTCCTGATTTCTTTTGCGGATAGTTCGGCGGCGTTGGATTTTTGGATTATTATGTGATTTTTTAAAGGCATGGGGCCTATTTGTTGCGGGTCGGTTTTTATGAAAATGCCTATACATTTTGTTTTTACGGCGGCGGCAAGGTGCATGGCGCCGGAATCTGTGCCTATAAACAGCGGGCAGACAGAAAAAAATGCGGCGCTGTCTAAAATGCCGTTTTCAGCGGTGAAAAGCTGCGGGCTGCATTTGCATTGTGCGGAAATTTTATTTAAATCTTCTTTTTCCCACGGTGCGCCTGTAAGGACGCATCTGTATCCTAAATCGTATAAAGAATCTATAGTTTCAACCCATATATTGACTGGGAGACATTTGTCGCGCCTTTTTTTGCTTGCGCCTGTGGAAACGGCTATAGTGTTTGCTGGGGCGAGATTGTTTTTTGAAAACCATTCTTTTATATTGTTTATATTTTCTTCGGGAATATTTATTATACCTGTATAATCGGTTTGAATATTTTGAAACCCTGCAATTTTGCCTAGTTCAATATTGTTTGCAAGAGAAGGAACTCCGTTTTTTTTGGCTTTCTTTGTCAGAAGAAAAGATAATGACGAAGTTTTAAAACCTATAATCTCTTTAAAACCGGAAAAATAAGCCGCCAAAATTGAACTCGGGGATTGCGAAAAAAGAACGGCGCGGCCTGAATTTTCTTTTTTCAAAGCATTTATGCGCGTCATAAAAGATTTTTCTTTAGGTATTATTTCGTCGGCTAAGCCGCTTGAAATTAAAAGCGGAGAAAGAGAAGATTTTACAACAGAAACAATTTTTGCGCCTGATTCTTTTTTTGCGGCCTTCAGTACCGGCAGAGAAAAAAGTAAATCGCCCAACTGGTTCATATGAATAAAAACTATTTTATCCATTTTTGCGCCTCTGCAAAAACTTCTTCGGGTTTTATGCCGTTTATTTCTTTTTGATTTTCTTTGTTTACAATAACGGAAAATTTTCCTATGCAGGGAGAAGTTTCATTTACGTCCGAATCGCCGAATATGAAAATTGAAGGAACGTTTAAAACCGCCGCTAAGTGCATAGATCCGGTGTCTGCGCCGACGGCAAGCGAAGATTTTGATAAAATTGCAGCAAGCTCTTTAATATTTGTTTTACCGCAAATATCGGCGATATTATCTGACTTGATTTTTCCGTAATCATTTTTTGAGCCTAAAACAACTATGCCGTAAAACGGATATTTCTTTTTTATTAAATCAATAAGTTTTAAATAATTGCCGGCGCTCCAATCTTTGCCTTTACCGCGCGCAAAAGGCATAAGCGCGATAAAATTTTCTTTTATGCCGGCATTATCTAAAATGTTTTTAGCTTCCCGTAATGTATTGTCATTGATTTTTACATTGACTTCGGGCGTAAATTTTTTGCCCGTCAAAAACCGCGCCGGTTCGAGATTGCGTAAAGTTGCGTTAATATTAGCATTTTCGGGATAGGGTTCCTTTATTAAAATTGAGCTATGCTCTTTCATTCCGGGAACGCCTATTTTAATTTTGCCTTTAGCCATTTTTGCAAGCAAAGCGCTGCGCAAAAGTCCCTGTAAATCTATTATAATGTCGAACTCGGTTTTTCTTATTTCTTTTAAAACTTTAAAAAAGCCTTTTACGCCTATGTTTCTGTCCCAAACGTATATATTGTCTATATCGGAAAAAATATCGGTAAGTTCTTCCCACTGTTTAAAAACTACCCAGCTTATGCGGCAGTCCGGATAAGCTTTTTTTAAAGCGGCGGCGCTGCCTGCCGCCTGCACAATATCGCCAAATGAGCTTGGTTTAATTATCAGTATTTTCATATTTTTTCTTTACTTCATCGAAAACTTCCGATATTTTTATATCGTCCATGCACAAAACGTTTTTACAGTTCCTGTTTCTGCACGGCTGGCATGAAAACTGATGTTGTATAATTTTGGTTTTTCCGCCAAAAGGTCCCGTTCTTTTTGCATTTGTCGGGCCTAAAATGGCAACAGACGGAGTTTGCAGCGCAGTTGCAATGTGCATTGGCCCCGCCTCATTTGCGATAAAAACCCTGCACAGTTTAAAAAATGCGCACAGCTCTTTTAAAGTGAGTTTTCCCGTTAAGTCGCATATTTCAACGCCTGCCTGTGAGATGATTTCTTCGTTTAACCCTTTTTCGCTGCTGCCGCCTTCTCTGCCGCCCACCAAAACGATGTCTGCGCCGAGTTCATTTTTAAGTCTTTGCGCAAGAGCGGCATATCTTTCGGGTTTCCATCTTCTTGAAAGCCATCCTCCGCCCGCGTGAATGCCGGCTATTTTTGTGACGTCGACTTTTTCAGCCGCAAGTTTTTTTCTTACGCTTTCAAAGTCGGATTCGGCTATTGATATCGGATACTCAATTTTTTCATCGCAGCCTAAATATTTTGAAACTTCCATATGCCTTTCTATGCAGTGGGCGTGCGGGTCGTTTGATTTTATTTCTTTTGAAAAGAGCCATGACAGTTCCCTCATGCCGTTTGTAGAAGAAGAAGCAAGTTTAAATCTCGCTTTGGCAAGCCGCACAAGCATTGCGGACTTTGCAAGCCCGTGCAGGTCTATGCTTAAATCGAATTTTTGCGCTCTGAGACGGTTTTTCAGTTCTTTGTAATATGAGTAAGAACGTTTTGTTCTGTCCCAAATAAAAATATTGTCCAAAAGAGTATTGCCCTGCAAAATTTCGGCGCACCTTTCGTCTACAATCCAGCTTATTTTGGCGTGCGGGTATTTTCTTTTTAAAGCCGCAAGCACAGGAAGCGAAAAAATTATGTCGCCCAAACGGCTTGGCTGTACGATTAAAATTTTTGGGAACGGATGAAACTCAAGATATTTCGGTATTTTTTTTGTCCAGAAAATTTTGTCCGTAAACTCAAAAAGCCTAAGCATTTCTTTTTCCACTTCGATTCTTTTTGCCTCTATATCGTCTTCGGGTTTTACGTATATCGGGTTGCTCCAAATCTGAACGGTTTTTGAAAACGGTAGCGAAATATTTAGTTTATCCCACGATTTTTGAAAAATAAATCTATTTTTTGACGAACTGCATACCGCAATAACCGGCAAACCGGTTTTTTGCGCGGCATAAATTACGCCCGGCTTGACGACATGGTACGGGCCTCTCGGGCCGTCTACTGCAAATGCAAGATTATTGCCGTTTTTAGCATAACGTATAAGTTCAATCAAACCTCTTTCGCCGCCCCTGCTTGACGAACCTCTTACAACCTGATAACCGAAATATTTAAGAACTCCCGCCATTAATTCGCCGTCTTTAGATTTGCTTGCCATTATAACGATATTACTGTTTTTGCTTAAAATAAGCATTGTAAATTCGTTTCCGTGCCAAAATGAATAAACGGATTGAGAAGGATAATAATGGCTGTCGTTTAAAAGTTCAATGCGCAAAGTTTTTGCTATAACCGACGCCACAACGCCTATGATTTTTGCAAGCGTTTCTCTGTTCATTTAGTTCAGCCGCCCTTTTATCGCATTTACGGTTATGTCTACGGCGCCTTTTTGAGATTTTACGGCATGTAAAGCGCTTTCTCCGGTTTTTACAAGAAAATTTTTATTAAGTAAAAGCTTTTCAATTTTTGCCGCTATGTCTACGGCATCAAATACTGTTATGCCGCCGCCGTATTTTAACAAAATTTCGGATTCGGCCTTAAAATTATCCATATTTTTTCCAAACAAAACTGGTTTTGCGAAAGCCGCAGGCTCTATAGGGTTTTGCCCGCCTTTATTTACAAGAGAACCTCCGACAAAACATATATCCGAAACAGAGTAAATGCTCTGAAGTTTCCCAAAAACGTCCACAAGGATAAATCTGTTATCGGGCTTTTTCCCTTTCAACATTTCGGAAAACAGCGAATATTTTATTTTTTTATCGTCTAAAGTCTTTTTTACATTTTTAATTTTTGAGAGATGTCTGGGAGCGGCAAAAAAGTATATGTCAGGCATTGTTTCTTTAATTTTTAAATACGCACGCGCAATAATTTCATCTTCGCCTTCCCTGATACTTCCGGCGGTAAAAACTTTGTCGCTGTCTGCAAGGCCAAAATCCGCGCGCGAAGATTTTACGGCAAAATCTCTGTCGTATTTGATATTTCCGCTGACATATATTTCCGTTTTAGCGCCGGTTAAAGACATAAATCTGTCCGCGTCATCGCGGCTTCTTGCCAAAACAATATTAATAAATCCTATAAACCGTTTCCAGAAAAACTTTAAAGCATTATAAACTTTAAAAGATTTTGCGGACATTCTGCCGTTCACTGTTATAATTTTTACTTTTTGCCTGCCGGCTGCATAAAGCATGGAAGCCCAAAGTTCCGTTTCAACCAAAACAAGCATATCAGGTTTAATGATTTTAAAAGCTTTGATCATAAAAGGATAGAGATCAACGGGAAGTAAAGCCGTAAAATCCGCTTTTTGTATTTTTTCGGCATATTCCCTGCCGGTTTTTGTGATTGTGGTAAGCGCTATATTATATTCTTGTTTCAGGCAGTCCAAAACCGGCTCGACTGCGCGCACTTCACCAAGAGAAGAACAGTGAACCCAGACCGTTTTTTTAGATTTTGTTTTAGAGGAGTAGTCCCACAATGAAAATCGTTCGGAAATTTTATAAAAAATTTCTTTACGGTATTTCCCGCTGAAAACCAGAATAAAAAACAATGCCGGTAAAAGCAGAAGTAATAATATTATGTTGTATATGATAAGAAATATTGTTGTCATGATTTAATCAGTAGTTATGTTTATTTAAAAATCTATACGTTACTTTATACCGCATCCAAGATTAGATTCTTAGTCTTATCTTTCCGGTAAGCAGTTTTTGCATAAGTCCTTTTTTTTGTTCTTTTAACTTTTCAAGCTTATTTTTCAATATTTCAACCTCTTTATCGGCTGTTGATAATATTTCAGCTATGGCGGTTTGTTCCGCTACTTCTGGGAATGGAATTTTAATACTTTTTAAATCAGGATATGATATTTGCTTTCCATCTCTAATGCCAATAACGGCTATTCGCAAGTATTCCTCAATAAAAATATATAATTTAAAAAAATATCTATAAAAACTCTTATTTATATTACATATGTTTTTTAATACTGTATATGCAGGACTTATTATTCCTTCATATTTTGAATATTCAATACCGCCTTGAAATGAACGCAAACTAATAATAAAACTATCTTTTTTTACAAATTTATAATTTTTTAAACTACCGGACGGAGACATTACTCTACCTTTCAACATGCTTCTTGGAATTACTCCAAATTCTTGTGTTGCTGATAGAAGTTCTTGCGACATGTTATTTTTCATTGTGTAATCGTTAAATACATTATCAAATCTTAACTTTTTCCATTTCCCCTTAAACCCCTTCAACCGCTTTTTGCCTGTTAGTAACTGCTGCATTAAATACTTTTTCTGTAATTCTTTCTGTTCTATAAGTTTTTGCGTAATTTCTATTCCTCTGTCCCACGTTTCCAAAACTTTTACTATTGCTTTTTGTTCTTTGATTGACGGATAAGAAACCTTGAAATAAGAAACTTGCGGAATTGTAAGCTGTGGAACTCCTGTCATCTCATTATAAAAGTTTATACGCGAGCAAGCATAACTCATAAACTTTGCAGAAATGTTTTGTTTAGGGATAGCCGTAATTAAGCGAACTATAGGCGTAAATTTTCCGCTTCTAAAAAATACTTTTCCTATATCTCCACGACCGGATATTGTAATAGCTTCAGATTTAACGACATAATCCGAACTATACCCGTATAATCCATTATTTGTAAGAGCGTTTGCATATATTGGGTATTGGTGGCGTATATCTTTTATTTTTGAAAATTTATTTTTATCAACATCCCCGCCTGCCGATAAAACAAATATTTCAGATAGGCATTTCCTAGACCAGCCCGCAGGGACGTCATAATGAGCAAAATCGCCCAATTTTTTTACTCCCCAATTATTTTTCATATATTTTTATAAAATTTAATTTGTTTTCTTATTTTGTAATTTGTTTTATGTTTTCTGAAGTTTTGAATTTTTTTGTATCTTTCTAGTTTGCGCAAGAAAACATGCTATTTTGCACAAAGCTCTCCGAAATTACTAACTATCATTTTCTGGCTTTTCTTTTCCCAGAAGGCGTCCAGTAGAACAGTCCGCAGGTTGAATACTGCGGCGACAGTTTGCCTTCTATAACGGATATGTCGATTTTATCTGCGGGGACGACTTTTGCCGCTTCTTCGTATAAATCCGCAGGGATTTCTGCGCTTCTTGAAATATCGCAGTTTTCGTCTGCAGCTTCTGCCGCTATAAGCCTTTGCGTAAAATTTTTTGCCTGTTCCAGAGCGTCAACTGCTATGGCGGAAACTATCGTTTTTGAATGTTCGCCGAAAGCGGACTCGTTTTTTTTAAACTCTTCTTCAAGTTTTGTTCCTATAGTAATAAAAAAAACGCTCCGTGCAATCCATTTTGAAGGAGCGTCTTTTTCATAAACAAAAGAAACCGTATCTTTGGAAAAAGTATCGTAAACAACTGACGGCGCAACAAAACCGGAATAAAAATGACATGCTCTTTGTACGAATTCTTCGGTTTCAACATCCATTTCAGCCGCATTCGTAAGTTTTTTAATAACACGAATAATTTCACGTGTGCGCAAATTAACTTTGAAATTGCGTATCTTTTTCATTGATTATATTTACTTACCGCGTACCAAACCCTGCTGTCTTGCGGCTTTTAAACGTTTACGTCTTCCCATTTCCCATTCGTATACAAGCGGAGAACAAAGGAAAATTGTGGAGTATACTCCTAAAACCGTTCCGACAACCATTATGTAAGCAAACGTATGAATGACTTCTCCGCCAAGAAAAAATAAACAGCCCGAAACTATAAAAACCGTTACCGTAGTAACTACGGTTCTTAAAAGAACGGCATTGATACTTTTATTGATCATAGTAGCCAAATCTTCTTTTACTGACAGCCTCATATTTTCTCTCATTCTGTCAAACAAAACTATGGTATCGTTAATTGAGTAACCCGCAATCGTAAGCAAAGCGGCAATAACCGTAAGATCGATTTCTTTATTTACAAGAATGACCATGCCGAAAGATATTAATACGTCGTGGATAATGCCTATGACGCCGGCAACTCCCCATAAAGTGGATTTAAACCTGAACGCGACATAAATTATTATGCCTATAAACGCGAAAAAGAAAGCGTATAATGCCTGTTTTGAAAGATATTCGCCGACGGAAGGGCCTACGTATTCGACTTTATCTACCGTCATGGCATTGCCCGGAAATTTTTCTGAAAGAGCAGTCTTGGCTTTATTTTCAAATTCTTCCTGAGATTCCACATTGTGTTTTGCTCTTATCATAATTAACTTTTCCGAAGTTTGAAGTTCGAAAGAGTCTATGCCGCCGGCTTCTAAAGCGGTTCTCACATCCTGAAGACCCACATTTTCTTCAAAAGATATTTGCATAAGCATACCGCCGGTAAAATCAATACCGTAATTCGGGCCGCCTCTGTAAATATACGCGCCGACGCAGATTGCAAGAATGACCAATGAAATGATAAAAGACGTGCGCCTTTTTCCTATAAAATCTATGTTGATCGAATTAATAAATTTCACTTTATGCCCCCAGCCTATATTTTAAATTTTAACAATAAATTTTCTTTAAATAAAAACTCATATATCAACTTTGTTATTACTATTGCCGTAAACATGCTGATAACAAGACCTATTGAAAGAGTTACGGCAAAACCTTTTATCGGGCCGGTACCGAACTGGAACAGAAAAACAGCGGCTATCAAAGTAGTTATATTTGCGTCAAAAATCGTCCAGAACACTTTTTGATAACCGGCATCGACTGCGACACGCGCCGTTTTACCTGCCATAAGTTCTTCCCTTATCCTCTCTAATATAAGCACATTGGCGTCAACGGCCATTGCAAGAGTCAAAGCTATTCCCGCAACGCCCGGAAGAGTTAAAGTGAATTGAAGATATGCCATGAAAGCCATAAGTATAACCAAATTAATGACTAAAGCAAAGTTTGCTATCATGCCTGACAAACGATAATACACAAACATAAAT
Organism: Endomicrobium sp.; assembly: GCA_031264895.1. GTDB lineage: Bacteria > Elusimicrobiota > Endomicrobiia > Endomicrobiales > Endomicrobiaceae > Endomicrobium_B. The sequence continues at coordinate 8,607 of JAISDI010000223.1, forward strand.
ATAAGAACAAGTATTACGCCTGCAAGAGCCGAACCAAAACCTTTTTTAATTGAATCGTCTCCGAGAGAAGGCCCTACTGTTCTTTCTTCAATGACGTTTACCGGAGCCGGAAGCGCGCCTGCTCTTAGCACCGTAGCCAAAAGCCTTGCGTCTTCTGCATTAAAATTGCCCTCGATAATAGCTTTACCGTCGGGTATTCTGGAGCGTATAACCGGAGCGGACTGAACCACATCGTCAAGCACGATCGCAAGATTTCTTTCTATATTTCTTTCTGTAATGTCTGAAAAAGCTCTTCCGCCTTCTTTGTTAAATTCTATTGAAACGATCGGCTGGCCAAACTGCCCGCCAAATTCAACTTTTGCATTTGTAAGAGAAGCGCCTGTAAGCGCGGCTTTGTCAAGCACGTAATATCCCGTATCTTCTTTGCTTGAAAAAATTGAAGCGCCTTCCGGCAGAGCTTCCGTTATTTCCGGATAAGCCGAAGGATTTTCTCTGTATTCTTCCGGCGAAATTCCTTTATCCCTCAACAAATCAAGCGCTTTATTTGCTTCCGCACTCTTATTAACTATTCTGAATTCAAGCAAAGCAGTTTTTCCTATCAGCTCTTTTGCGGATTTAGGATCTTTTATTCCGGGCAGCTGTATGACGATCCATTTGTCTCCTTGCTTTGCAATCATGGGTTCGGCAACGCCAAACTGGTCAATTCTGTTTCTGATAATTTCCGTAGCTCTGTCCACCGCGTCTCTGATTTTAACATTCTCGTCAAGTTTTGAAGAATCTACTTCCAAAAGAAGATGCGTTCCGCCTTTCAAATCAAGGCCGAGTTTTGCGACTTTTCCCAGAATGGGATTCTTTTCTTTCTCTGCTTTTGCTTTTGCGTCATCGGACATTCTTGCCCACTGAAGCGAAGGCCATAATGCCCAAACCGAAAAAACCATCAATGCAATCGTACTCCATAACTTCCAATTAATTTTGCCCATTAGAGTAATTTCCTCTCATTTATAATTAACTCAAAATTACAATCCAAAAAATTTGCCGCCCTTCTGCACATAAGCATTCTCGACATAAAAATTTCAAAATACTCCATCACTTGAGATTTTTGCGTGTCAATCGTGAGCTGTAACGAAATTATTTTTTTGCTTTTCAAAACTTTAAGAAAAGACCTTTCAGCCGCAAAATTTACTCTGTCGTGAATGTCTGAAACTGCAAACTCCGGATTTCTTACTCTGGTTTTGTGAACATCGGACTTGTCCGCCAAAATAAGAGCGGCAGCTACGGGATTTACTGGATCCCCTATTTCCTCCTCATGATTTCCTATGGCCGAAATCACAAGGGCGATTTCGTCAGGAGTCGCGCCCATATCTTTTAGAATTCTCATGGCGATAAGAGCTGCGGACTGCCCGTGATCCTGCCTGTTGATTACATTTCCTATATCATGAAGATAAGCTGCAATTGCCGCAAGTTCCTGAAACCGTTTAGGATAATCAAGGCTGGCCAAAATATTTTCTGCCACTGAAGCGACTAAACTGACATGCCTTATTCCATGTTCGGTATAACCGATAGTCCCGAGGTATTCGTTCGCCGATTGTATAAACTTAACGACTATGGGATTATTTTTTACATCCTCTGCGGTTATAGCGGAATATTTGTAGCTTTTTTCATTCATTTATTTAACTATTTCAGGCACTTTGACGGCATCTTCGTCATCTTTTGTTATGACGGTCGAAATTGAAGGCTTTGAAACAATTACATTGACGCCGTCTGAAATTTTAATTTCAACCGTATTTTGTTTGACGTTTACAACCGTAGCGTATATTCCGCCTGCCGTTATTACTTTGTCGTCTTTTTTTAGAGCATTTAGAAGATTTTGATGTTCTTTGGCTTTTTTCTGCTGGGGTCTTAAAAGGAAGAGATAAAAAAATACAAAAATTAAAATCAGCGGCATAAATCCGCCGAGCATACTTCCGCCCGAAGCTTCCTGAGCGTATGCGTTTGAAGGAATAACTGCTGCCGAAATTAAAATAAATGCGGCAAAACTAAATAAACTTTTCATTTTTTCTCCGTATTTTAGCGAGCTCTTGAGTAGTATTTTTCAAAAAACTCTTTTTTTGATTTAAGAAATGTATCACTTTCCAATGATTTTCTTATTTTTGTCATTAAGTCTACCATAAAATAAATATTATGTAAAGATAAGAGGCTCAAATATAAACTTTCCTGCGCTCTTACGAGATGATTTAAATAAGCTTTCGTGTAACCTTTGCACGTTGGACAGCTGCACTCGGGATCCAGCGGCGTAAAATCTTCTTTAAATTCGGCGTTTCTTATATTGAGTTTGCCAAGCGACGTAAACACTTGACCGTTTCTTCCGTTTCTCGTGGGAATCACGCAGTCAAACATGTCGACGCCGCGTTCAACGCATTCCCATAAATCTTCCGGCATTCCTACGCCCATAAGATATCTCGCTTTATCCTCCGGCAGCAGCGGCATAACGTTTTCCAAAACGGAATGCATATTTTCTTTCGGCTCTCCTACGGAAAGCCCGCCTATCGCATAACCCGTAAAACCGGTTTTTACCATTTCTTCGGCGCTGTATTTTCTCAAATCATTATAAACCGAACCTTGAATTATGCCGAAAAGAGCTTGTTTTTTAAAAGCATCGTCTTTATAAAACTCGTCTTTACACCTTTTTGCCCATCTCAAGCTGAGTTCCGTAGAATTTTTGGCATATTCGTAAGTCGCGGGATAAGGAGCGCATTCGTCAAAACACATAATAATGTCCGCGCCTATTTTTTTTTGTATCTGCATGGACTTTTCCGGAGAAAAAAAGTGCGTAGAACCGTCTATATGTGATTGAAATTCAGCTCCGTTTTCCGACAATTTCCTTATTTCATTTAAACTAAAAATCTGAAACCCGCCGGAATCAGTAAGCATCGGGCGGTTCCATGAATTAAATTTTTGCACTCCGCCGGCTTTTTCGATAATGTCCGTACCCGGACGAAGATACAAATGATAAGAGTTTGCAAGAATTATCTGCGCGCCGGAGCCATAAAGATATTCGCAGGCGACACCTTTTACGGTTGCCTGCGTGCCGACCGGCATAAAAATTGGAGTGTCGATAACGCCCCTTGTCGTATAAACTTTACCAAGCCGAGCTTTACATTGCGAAGATTTTTTTATTAGTTGGTAAGAACCGCATTCCATTATAAAAACTTATCCTTATTGATGTATAATTCAAAATTACAGTTTAAAATGCGGCTGGCTCTTTTGCAGTAATTCGTCCTTGCCAAAAATATTTCAAAATAATCCATTACCGAACATACGGATGTATCGATAGTAAGCCATAAAGCTATAGTAGATTTTTCCTTGCACACTACGACGTCAACTTTCTGGCAGGCGGCGATAACTTTGGAATGTTTGTCTATATTATAAATATCTTCGGTTCTGAGCCTTTCGTGATGAACGTCGGTTTTATCGCCCAAAACTAAAGCCGCGGCAACGGGCGACACGGGATCCATATTTTTATCTTCATGACAGCCTATGGCGCTTGCCACCGTAAAAGCGTCTTCGTCGTAATATTCGGCGTCCAAAACATTCAAAAACATGACGGCTCCGCTTTGGTCGTGATCATGTTTTGAAATCATGTTGCCCATATCGTGCATATACGCGGCAATTTTTGCAAGTTCCTGTTCTTTTTCGCTATAACCGAGATATTTAAGAATCTGTCCGGCAATTTCCGCGGCAAAAACAGAATGCCTCAGCCCATGCTCTTTGTATCCCATCTGCGCAAAAGCATAATCCGTAAATTCAAGATATGTCCGTATCTCTCTATTATTTTTAATAAATTCATAAGTCAATTTCTTTTCCATAACAATTTCATATTATATCAAATATTATTTGGGTTTCTCTAAAAACCTTTAGCCAGAATATTCCATTAGAAATAATGAAGAATAATAGCTTGAAAATACAATGGTTTATGCAAAATAAAAAATGCAAAAAAGCATAGGAGAGAAAAGCAACAAATAGGTGTTTTTAAAATATAGTTCGTCATTCCCGAAGGTCGTTATCGGGAATTTTGCTGTTTCGATATTCGTAGTTGCCGTTAATTCCCCTCCGTAGAGGGGAATTTTACGACAAAAGAAAAAAAAGACTGGGAATTTATGGGGGCGCTAAAAGGTTGAAGTCAGGTAATAATTAATTAACCTCTTGCCGTATCTGAACTCTGCCTTTATCAGATTTCGTATTTCAGTTTAAACAGTCCTGCAAACCCTTCTCTTGCGCCTGTATATATTTGCGCGCTTACGTCTATGTTTAATTTTTCTATTACTTTTATGCTTGCCCCTGCTTCTCCCTGAAACGTCCCTCCGTTTAATGTCGGCGCTTCTATTTTTGCTCCGTCAATTTTAGCGTTTATTTCTCCGCTTACTTCATAATCATACGCTATCCCTATATACGGTTTAATTTTTTCGCTTATTTTATATGCGCCTTTTATTCCCGCTTTTACTCGGTTTGACATAACTGCGTCAAATTCGTATTTTTCGCCTGTAGATAAGTCCGCATCGCCGCCGCCAACATTTGTAAAAATGTATTTGCCATATCCTTTAACGCTTAGCTTTTCGCTTATTTTGTATTTATAGCCCGCTCCTATGTTTACGCCGAAATATAGCGAGCTGTAATCAAAATCCGCTGTGTTTCCTTGCCCGTCTGATAGTCCTGTTTTATAATCGTTTGTAATTTGTCCGGCTCTTGCCTGTCCTTCAATATAAATATTTTCTTTTATATCTTTTTTAGCTAAAACGCCGCCGCCTATATAGCTTGCTTTTCCGTCGCCTTTGACGCTGTCATAGCCGTCAAAATCATTTTCCGTATCATAGCTGCCGTCTGCGTATTCTACAAAAACGCCTGCAGTTAGCGGCTTGAACTTTTTTGCCGCGCCTGCAATTAAACCCAAAGAGTTTATTTCAACCGAAGAACCCGTATCGTATTTTGAACTCCCGCCAAAAATCGCGCCTAAAACTTCAAGTTTTCCCTCTTGAATATTTCCCAAAAGCCCGCCGAAAATATCCGCTCCCTGCCCTATAAGCGCCGCTCCGGCGGCAATGCTTTCGGATAAATTTTTTGTTTGGGGGTTCAACGTTCTTCCTATAAAACCCGCGTTTAAAACGTTTGCGGTCGTATCAACATAAATATCAAAAGTATTAAGCCATGCGACGCCTTGTTTTGCCGTAATTTCTGAAGAGTTTGGTTCGCCTGTAAAGCCCAAACCGCTTTCTATTAAATGAAACTGCCGCCCTGCGCCGATATTTGCGTTTGCAGGCAAAAATATTTTTATATTCGCAGAAGAAATATCTACAGCTCCGTCCTGTTCGCCAAAAAAACTAAGCCCGTTTCCGTTTGCCGCGTAAATAGCAGGGCTTGAAACGTTTAAATCCCCAATATAAAAATTATAATTTTCAAAACCGCCTATGCCGCCGGCCGTAATTTGCCCGTCTATAATGTTAAGAGTATTGCCCGAGCGGAAATCAGCCCCGCCGGTTCCGGAGTTTGCCGCATAGCCGCCGTAAATAAAGCTGTCGGCCGTTAAATCCCCCGTTATTGAAATCGTATTGTTGACGGCTTCAATTTGCCCGTCGTCAAAATCTCCATTTGCCATGCCGCCGATAATGCCGTAGACGGTTGCGGAAATATTTTCAATAACGATTTCGTTGCCGTTTGCAAAAGCTTGCCCGCCCGCAGAAACATTGCTTGCGACAATGCCATATATATCCCCTGAAACATTGCTAAGTTTAATATAATTATCGTCAGCGCGTCCGTTTGTTCCATACGCAGACCCTGCATATATGCTGCCGTTAAAAACGCTGCCGTCAATTTCAACTTTATTTTTGTTTGCATTTGCATTGTCATACGATTCGGCTTGACCTGCGGAAATGGCGCTGACGCTTCCGCTTACAATATAAACCTCATTGCCGTTTGCAGAAGCCGAATCAAGCCCGCTGCCAGAGTAAGACGATGCGTTCGCGCCCGAAATATAGTACGCGTCCGAATTTACAAGTTTGACAGAATTTCTATTTGCGCTGCTGACCTGCCCGCCATAGCTATAGGCGCCTAAGACTGCCGATACGGCGGAACTTTCTATATAAATGGAATTTTCATCTGCGTTTGAAGAAGATCCCGGAGCTTCAATATATCCGCCATAGACTTCGCCGTTTGCCGTCGCATTTATATTTTCAAGCCTGACAGAATTTTTGTTTGCCGCAGCCGTAAAACTGTCTGCCAAATAGCCTTCCCACACCGCGCCTGCCTTTATAGATATATTGTCAGACGTTATGTTTTTCATATTAATAACATTTTCATTTGCCTGAGCGCTAACATTTCCGTACACGTAGCCGCCGTATATGTCTAAGCTATTTGAATAAACTTCATCTATTATAACTTGATTATAGCTTGCAGAAGAATTGTCCGCGTACGCCGCGCCGCCGGAGACATTTAAGTTGTCGGAATAAAAATTTAATATTGAAACAATATTGCCGTCTGTTTTTGCCGAACTTTTTGCGCCATAACCATCGCTGTCTATATATAATTGCGAGCCTGTTATATAGCCGTAGCCGTAAATGCTTGTTGAATGTGAAACCATAATTTTATTATTATTGGAGCGCGCGTTTGAAACGCCTTCTATATATATGTTGCTCCCATCAATCTCGCTAAAAGAAGAGGATGTCGCCAAAACTTCGTTCCCGTTGACGGTTACGTCAAAGACGGCAGATGACGACAACGATACGTATACATCAACTCCGGAGAGATAGTCTGCCTTGCCGTTTTCCATTGTTATTTTGTTTAAATTTGCCTCCAACGAAGCAAATTCATTTGCATCATACGCATATATTTTGCTTGCATAAATGCCTGAAGCTGCCGATATATCTTTAACGGAAGTATAATTCCCGTTTGAGGATATGCGTCCTATATTGGAAACCGTGTCAAGTTTTATACTTGAAGCGGCAATTTCATTAATGTCCATAGTTGTGGAATTTATGATCGCCGAATTATAATTTGAGTTTATATTTCCTATATTTGTATCCGTTGAAATATTAACCGCGCCGCCGTATATGTTATATATGTTAAGGTCTGTAAGAGTTTGCGAGCTTGCTCCGGACGTCCAAATATTGCCGTTTAACGCAACCTGCCGGGAGGAAACGTTAATTGAGCTTGAATTTTGCGTTATGTTGACTCCGTAAAGATCTTCATAGGTTTGGGCAAAACCGGAAATACTGAAAGACGCTAAAACCGCAGCGGCAAAAACTAAATGCAAAGCTGACAAGGACGGCAAAAAACATTTTTTCATACCTTTTCTCCCTTTTGTTTTTTATAAGCAATAAAAAACGCCCGTTCCAAAATGGAACAAGCGTTTTTTTAACTTCGCTATTAGTAAAAAGATTTATATATGTTGGTATATTGGTCTTGTCTTGTCTTGTCTTGTCTTGTCTTGTCTTGTCTTGTCTTGTCTTGTCTTGTCTTGTCTTGTCTTGTCTTGTCTTGTCTTGTCTTGTCTTGTCGAATATTTTCACATAGCGCTCTTTTGTTTATTTTTTTACTGAAAGAAATTATAGCATTTTTCTTTAAATTATCAACAGTTCTTCGGATTTACCACGACAAACGCATGAAAACCTATGTTTTTTTGTCATACCGACCTCGTAAAATAAGGATAGAGCGCTCACGTCTCGCGCCCGCCGCAAGACCTGCGCTCATTATGCGTCGCGCTGCTGCTTGGGTAAACTCCAATCGGTATCCACGTTGCCGTTAAATCCGGATATTTCATTAGAACTTTCATTTAATAAAATTAATTTTTGATATGCCTTTTTTAGTATAATTCATACAATAATTCAGCAATGGGGTAAATTTGATGTCAAAAATACACAATTTAAGACAATCCGCTCAAAACGTTTGGGAAGCTCGTTATTTTGGAAATTACGGGGAATACAGCATCAAGCTCGTTCTGGATGAGCAGCTTGTTCTAAAAGAATATTCGTGTTCCTGCCCAAGTGACCGTTTGCCGTGCAAGCATATTTTCTTTATGCTTGATGAAATTAAAATAAAAAAAGACTCTCTGGACAATGTGGCCGATAAAAACGCGAACCTCGTGTCCGCAATTTTACAAAATATTTCGTTTGACGAGCTGCGAAAGTTTATTATTGACGAAGCCAAATTCAGCGAAGAATTAACACGGTCTATCCTGTTGAATTTCTCAGATAAATTGCAAAGAAACTCCGGCGAAAATATTTATTCGGATATTTTGCGTAAAGATTTTGCATCAATAGAAATATACGAAGACGAAGACCACTACCAAGACCAATATTACAGCGTAGACCTTGATATTGTAGAGCAATGGTTCGAAAAGGCCTCAGAATTTGCAAAACAAGAAAACTTTTTGGACGCCGAAGCGATTTGTAAAGCGGCCATAGAAGAATATGCGGCTTGGCTCAGCGTCATTGAAAGCGAAATAAAAGAATATATAGACTGTAATTTTCAGAAAGATTTTTTTGATTTGTTAAAAATAATGGCAAAAAACGGACGAATAGATAAAATGGCGCTTTACGATTATTGCCAAAACGAGATCAAAAAGAAAAAATACGAAGGGCTTGAAAGCTTTGACTATTTTAACGATTTAGCGGCGGAATTTGCCGCGGATATTGATCCTGCGGGATTTATCGCTTTGCAAACAAATCTGCTTGAAAAAAACGGAAACGCGTCGTCGTATAAGGCAGAAAGAATTTTGCGGCGACTTATTGATTTTTACACAGCAACTGACCAAAAAGACAAAGTTGAAAAACTGATTGACGAAAATTTGCAAATAGATGAATTTCGCAAACTCGCCGTTGAAAAACGCATTGCCGCCGCAAATTACGGCGACGCAAAAGAAATGCTGAATGAAAAATTGAAAAACTGTTCCGAATGGAACTCAAAAGAATGGAAAAAGCTGCTTTTGGAAATAGCGCAAAAAGAAAATGATACGGCGTCTATACGCAAACTTACGCTTGAATTTCTTCAAAAAGAATTTAGCAAACAATATTTTGAAATATATAAATCAACTTTTTCAAATAACAAATGGGAAACGGCGTTTGAAGATTTATATAAATATTACGCGGATGCTTCTAATACGTATATGATTTTCAAGTTCTATACCGCGGAAGTTTTACTATACGAAAATAAAATTGAATTACTTATAGAGTATTTTGACAAATGCCGTTCGCTTGAATTGATGGAAAAATATTACGGTCATATTGCTCAAAAATTCCCCGAAAAAACTTTGGAGTTATTTAAAAAAGCTATGGACTATTACGCAAAAAACAATCTCGGACGGGAATATTACGAATATATCGCTAAAATTTTAAAAATTATTCAAAAAATTTCCGGCGGCATACAGTTTGCGGATAATATAATATCCGAATATCGCATAACTTATAAAACCCGCAGAGCAATGATGGAAATTTTAACCCAAAAATTCCATTAGAGCTTTCTAAAAACCATCTTTTTCCCTTTGTCGTCATCCCCGAGTGTCTTTGTCGGGGATCCATTTTCGTCGTAAAACAAAAACTTCTTTAATAAAAGTCATAACCACCGGCCGTGCCAGTGGCTTGCACTGCCCCTCCAGGGCATTTCATAGGCACGGGCCTAAAGGCCTTCTGAATACGTCAACGCGCACACTCGCCCTGCCGTTATTAAAATAACTACTTTACCTCGTTCTAGTT
>JAISDI010000256.1 GCA_031264895.1 Endomicrobium sp.
GGGTGTAATTTTGGAATGTATGTAGAAAAATTGTTAGGGTTATAAGAAAAAAGGTCAGAAAAATTGAATAAAAAATCGACCTTCTATTAATTATCTTTTCCTTTCATGCGTTTTGCCTGCCGTCCGCAAGGACTAGTTTGCCCTGCGCAAGCACAAATTGTATAATTTATATGAAATGATTTTGGAAACTTTTAAAATTATAATACTAGGCATAATTGAAGGGATAACCGAATGGCTGCCCATAAGCAGTACGGGGCATATGATACTTGCGGACGAATTCATAAAGCTTAACATTTCTCCGGCATTCAAAGAGATGTTTCTGGTTGTTATACAACTTGGCGCAATACTTGCGGTCGTGGCGCTTTATTTTAAAACTCTTCTGCCCGTTTCATTCGAAAGCGGGAAACTTTCCATAAAAAAAGAAATTATTGTCATGTGGACAAAAATAGCTGTTTCATGCGTTCCTGCGGCAATAATCGGAATTTTATTTGACGATTACCTTAATGAATGGTTTTATAATTACCAAACCGTCGCATTTATGCTGATACTGTTTGGCGTTTTCTTTATAATAGTAGAAAATAAACATAAAGGGAAAACTTCCAAAACAAATTCGATTGCAGAAATAACTTACCAAACGGCGTTCCTGATAGGCATTTTTCAGCTTATTGCCGCAGTTTTTCCGGGTACGTCGCGTTCAGGAGCTACAATTTTGGGAGGACTTATTTTAGGAGTGTCAAGAACTGCGGCTGCCGAATATACTTTTTTTCTTGCGGTACCGGTAATGTTAGGCGCAAGCGCTTTAAAACTTTTCAAATTCGGCATGAATTTTACCGCAACTGAAATATCTGCGCTTTTAATTGGAACTGCCATAGCTTTTATAGTGTCCATTCTGACAATACGTTTTCTCATGGGATATATTAAAAAGCATGATTTTAGAGTTTTCGGCTGGTATCGTATAATTTTAGGGATAGCTGTTTTGGGATATTTTCTCATTAATTAAGTCTGCAATATCGGCTAAAAATTATTTTCAATAATTTCATAGGTAAAATGAAGTAAAAAAAATCGTAAAAAGGTATAATATATGTAACACTTTTTTTAGTAAGGAGGGGACATGCCAAAATTGTCAAAGTATATTTTTATGTACCAAAATGAACAGCCTGTGCTTACTATAGAAACAAGAGCGGAGCTTAGCAGCCTTCGCAAAGTCATAGAAGAAAGCAGTTTAAAAATAGCAAAATATATTGAAGAAAAGAACAGATTTCTTACCGACGTCCCTTTCGTTGTTTATCATAATAACAATGTTGAAGACCTTGAAATAGAAATATGTTTCCCCATAAACGAACATATTCACGGCAGCGGGGATATAAAGTTTTCCGTGCTTCCCGAAGGCGAGATCGTTTTATGTATGTTTCAGGGAGGCCACTTAGGCAGAAAACATATGTATGAAGAGATGTTCAAATGGCTTGACGATAACGGCTATGAATACTATCCTAGAGCATACGAATATTTTTATATCGGAGATGAAGCGTCCGATGATAAAACTCTTGCGAAAATAGTTATAGGCGTAACAAACGGGCCTTACTCGCAGAAAAAAGCGGATGGAAAGCAGCCCGAATATTTTCAATAAAAGGGTTTTTAGAGCGTGTTCACACAAAAGGTAACCTGAAATAAATATGAAAAAACTGTTTTTGTCGTTATTATTAGTTTACTTTACGTTTTTTACCGCATGCGGCGAAAAAAACACAAATCCGGACAGATCGCAAATGAGCAGGGCTTCTTATTACGATGATTTAATAAAAAACGCTGTTAACGTTTTGCCCGAACAGTTGGGTATAAAGATTTCAGATAAAGAAATAACCGTTTACGGCGTTATAACGCAGCAAAATATCGGCGGGCTTATTGTTTTGGTTTCGGCAGCGTATGCAGGCGGGGAAACGGTTGAAATCGCATACGGAGGCAATTGTTTTGTCATAGCAGGAGAAAAAGGAATAAAAGCCGGAGTGTCCGGGCTGATGTATGATACGGCAAACAAATATTTGAAATATTATGAGCAGGACATAGAAAAATACTGGAAAGGATACGATATGCAGACTCTATCGCAAAATCTTTTAATGACATTGTTTATACAGCAAAATACAGAAGAAATAAAAGATGAAACAAAAAAATTCATAGAGTCCGCTCAAAAATATGTAAGCAGCCTTACGGATGTGGACAAAGACGGTCTCCTTGCCGAAGCAGGAACGATCAAAATCATTTTTTTAACAAATAAAGGCAGATTTTTCGTACAAGCTCCAATAAACGAAATGACTGCTTACGATTCAAATTTCGCTTCATTTTTTAAAAATAGGAGCGATATTGCCGGCATGGTGTTTAAAAATTTCAGTTTTGCCTCAAACAGATAAAATTCATGCAGCCGGATAACTTTTTAAGTTTTTGCTTACAATACAAAACAACATGATAAATAAAAAAAAGTTAAAATCAAAATTATTTAAATTTTTTATAGCGCTGATTTCAAGTTTTATATTTGCGGTCGCTTGTTATAAAATATTGTTGTTTTTTGGTTTCAAACCTTTTGCCAGCCTTTATAAAATGTATCTTTACCACTGGCACCATCCTTTACAGTTCATAGCCATTCCGTGTTTTGTTTTTTCAGCGCTTGCCGCAGTTTTTTCAGACAAATTCAAAAAAGCGACTATAGCCAAACAGACGCTTATTATGTTTCTGATAGTTTTTCTTACGATTTTAATAAGTTCGCCTTTGGGCGGAATGCTTTGGCATCTGCACGATATGATCGCGGGACATTTTCCGAAAAAATGGCTGTGGAAAATTATAAGGTACGGTTTTAGAGAAGGGATTCAGCTGGGCTGGCTTATAATGCTTTTATCCGCGCCGTACAATATAATAGGCCTTGTCACAGGATTTTTTATAATGAAAACAATATCAGAACATCCGGAAAATAAAGAAGAAAATTAAAATGAACAAGACAAATGCCGCAAGAGTTCTTGATAAAAACGCAATAGTTTACGAACTTACGGAATATAAAACCGACGAATCGGATTTAAGCGCGGCAAGCGTTGCCGCAAAGCTCGGACAAAACGTAAAACAGGTTTTTAAAACGCTTGTAATAAAAGGCGATAAAACCGGAATATTTGTCTGCGTTGTGCCGGGCGATGCTGAAATAGACCTCAAAAATGCCGCAAAAGTGTCCGGAAACAAAAAAGCCGAACTGATTGCCGTAAAAGATATTATGAAATTTACCGGTTACGTGCGCGGCGGATGTTCCCCTCTTGCAATGAAAAAAGAGTACCCTGTTTTTATAGATAAAAGCTGCCTTGACTTTGATTTCATATATATCAGCGCTGGCATAAAAGGAATGCAGATAAAACTAAACCCGCAGGACTTGATAAACGTTTCAAAAGCAAAAGTCTGCGATTTAGTATGATCGGCTTATAAAAAAAGCGGACATGTAAACAACATGTCCGCTTTTTTATTATGGGTTTAACCCAGATATTCCATTAGAGCTTTCTAAGAACCATCTTTTTTCCTTGTCGTCATCCCCGAGTGTCTTTGTCGGGGAACCACGTTCGTCGTAAAATAAAAACTTCTTTAGTAAAAGTGGATGCCCGATTAAGAACTTCGGGCATGACGAACAGTATTTTAGAAATACCTATTTGTTACCTTTCATTCTTATGTTTTTTTGACCTTTTTTTATTTTACATAACTCATTGTGTTTTCAATCTATTATTCTTCATTATTTCTAATGGTTTCCATTAGACAACTTCAGCTCTAATGGAATATCTGGGTTTAA
>JAISDI010000040.1 GCA_031264895.1 Endomicrobium sp.
AAAAAAATGGTTTTTAGAAATCTCTAATGGAATATTTGGGTTTAACACTGAAAGGGCTATAGCAAAACAGCTTAACGTTGTCTCTTTTCTAAAACTTCGGGAATTCCCAATGTGGAAAATCGGAAATTCCCCCTTTTTTTTAAAGGGGGTGGACGCGGAGCGGACGGGGGATTTAGCCAAAGGCTCTGAGACGGGGTATTGCGCAAAGCGCTGACGGAGTATCAACCCCAAGAATGACGAGCTATAGCAAACAAACTAAATATTGTCCAATTATTTTCATACGTCTGTTACGACAAACGGCGAAACGGCAACATGGTTCCCCGATTAAAACATTCGGGGATGACAACAGTCCCCACACTGTTGTCATTGCGGCCATCCAGAGACAACGTTTAGCTGTTTTGCTATATTTTTATAAAAAACAGAGCGGGGATTATGTTTTCCGCTCTGTTTATATTTTCATTCGTTTTGAAGTGTTTATTTATTTGTCTTTTTCTTAGGTAGTGGCGTGACTTTTTCGATTTCTCTTACCATTTGGGAAAGGCGTTCGCTGTCGTCTATGTCAACTATGTAATGTTCTTTTGCCCATTTGTATGGCAAACCTTTTTGGGCATTTGGCATATACGGTTTTACGCAATCGAGTATTTTTACGAAAGCCGTATTGTCGCATACAAAAATGACGGGTTTTCCGTTCGAGTAGATTAAATATTCACCGAACATTTTTTTATAAGTAATGGTTCCGGCGTTTTTTATTTGTTCGATAACATAGTTGACAAAATCTATATCGCTGGCCATTGTTTACCATTTAATTTTGGAAATGCGTTCCAGAGCTTCTTTGATTCTGGAGACGCTTACCGTTAGCGCAAATCTTACGTATCCTTCGCCGCTGGCTCCCATGCCGTTGCCGGGCGTGCATACTATGGCGGCTTCGTCAAGCAGTTTTCCTACCACGTCCGAAGATTTATAGCCCTTTGGCACTTTTGCCCATACATAAAACGATGCCGGCGGATATTTTACGTCCCAGCCTAACTTGCCAAGTCCGTCGACAAGAGCGTCTCTGCGTTCTTTATAAATTTTTCTTGCGTCTTCAACGCATTGCTGTGAAGACGTAAGAGCCGTAATGGCCGCTTCCTGAACGGCCTGAAAAACGCCGGAATCGTAATTATCTTTGACTTTTGTTATTGCCGCAACTATATCTTTGTTTCCGCATACCCAGCCTATGCGCCAGCCAGTCATATTATACGTTTTTGAAAGAGAATGAAATTCTACGCCCACGTCTTTTGCGCCTTCGACTTCCAAAAAGCTGACGGGTTTTTCGCCGTAATAAATTTCCGAATAAGCGGCGTCTGCGGCTACTATAATATTATTCTTTTTTGCAAATTCTATAAGTTTTACGTAAAACTCTTTCGGCGCAGTTGCCGCAGTCGGATTATTCGGGTAATTTACAAAAATAATCTTTGCTTTCTTTAAGACGTCGTCGGGGATCGCGTCCAAATCCGGAAGATACTTATTTTTTTCCAGAAGCGGCATAAAATACGGAACGCCGTCGGTAAAAATCGTTCCGGTATTATAAACGGGATATCCCGGCTCGGGAATCAAAACAATGTCTCCCGGGTTTACAAAAGCCAGATGTATGTGGCCTATGCCTTCTTTTGAGCCTATCAAAGCGCAAACTTCATTTTCGGCATTTAAACCGACATTAAATCTTTCTTTGTACCACCGGGATACAGCCCGTCTGAAAGAAATCAAGCCCGCTCCAAAAGGATATTGGTGGTTTGCCGGATTTTTTACGGATTCCCTAAGAGATTCTATTATATGTTCGGGAGTGGGCATATCAGGATCGCCGACGCCCAGAGATATTATGTCCGCGCCTTTATCGATAGCGGCCTTTTTTTTCCTGTCTATCTCTATAAAAAGATATGGCGGCAGTTTTTTCAATTTTTCATTGTAACGAATTTCCATTTGACGCTCCTGATTTTAAATTTGTTTGCAAATAAACTTGCCTTTACAGATAGGCGATTGCGTGAGGCATTTTAGAACTGCAACGGAAAATAACGACAAAGACACAACAACGGCAACCACCCCGTCAGAGACTTTGTCTCTGCCACCCCTCCGTAGAGGGGAATTACGACAACGACAAAGTGGATTCCCCCCCGTATTACGACCTTACGGGGCAGGCTGCTAAGGAATTACAGCATTTAACAACTTTCGGGAATGACAAAGGAATAAAATCATTTTTGTCGTCATGCCCGAAGTTCGTAATCGGGCATGTAAATATGTACAGTTGGTTGATTACAACGACGACAAAATGGGTTCTTCTCGTGTTAAATAAAAAGCAATTGTTTTTTGTCTTCAAAAAAAGAAAATTAAGGCCGGCTCGCCCCAATTTTCCTTTTTATTTTAATCAAAAATCAAATCCCTCTTAACTTTTTTTAAAACCGAGAACGTCCTGCATATCGTAAAGTCCCGGAGCTTTTCCTATGATCCATTTTGCTGCCCTTATCGCCCCCGCGCCGAAAGTGTTTCTCGATTGGGCTCTGTGGGTCAGTTCAATTCTTTCTCCGATTCCGGCAAAATAAACGGTATGCTCGCCGACTATGTCGCCGCCTCTTACAGACAATACGCCGATCTCGTCTTTTTTTCTTTCGGCCAGAACGGTTTTTCTTCCGTACACGCCGACTTCATTTATATTTTTGCCTATCGCAGACGCTGCAATATGCGCAAGCTGCGCAGCCGTGCCGGAAGGAGCGTCTTTTTTCTTATTGTGATGAAGTTCAACCATTTCTATATCGTAATCCGGAACAAGCTTTGCGACTTCTTCGACCAGCTTAAACAAAATATTTACGCCCACAGACATGTTTGGCGACGAAACTATCGGAATTTCTTTTGAGGCCTCGGCAATTTTTTCTTTTTGCTCGGCAATAAAGCCCGTCGTTCCTATGATCACGGGGATTTTGTATTTTCTGGCAAGTTCCAAATTTTTTAAAGCACTGTCCGGATTTGTAAAATCAATCAGCGCTTCCGTCTGAGGCAAAACGCTTTCAAGAGAAGAAGCAGGAATAATAGCCGGAGTACCTGTCCCTATAGCTTGGCTTGACTCGTATTCTACAGCGCCGCAAACCTGCACGGCTTCGTCATATTTTGCTATGCCCAATATTGACTGTCCCATTCTGCCCGCCGCTCCGCATACCGTAATTTTCATTGTAACCTCCCAGCTTACCTCAAAAGACCGAAATCTTTCATAGCTTTTTCTAATTTAGATTTATTTGTTTCCTGCATTTCACACATCGGAAGCCTTAATTCAAGCGAACACATACCAAGCATCGAAGCCGCAGTTTTTACCGGTATGGGATTTGTTTCAATAAACATAACCTTTATCAAAGGCAGCAGGCTGTAATGAATTTTTGCCGCTTCTTTAATATTGCCGCTTTCAAAAGCTTTTACAAGCGATACCGTTTCTTTCGGAACTATGTTTGACAGAACCGAAATAACTCCGCAGCCTCCTATCGAAAGCAGCGGAAGCGTAAGAGCGTCGTCGCCGGAAATTAAGTATATTTCCGGCACAAGCGCTTTTATGGCGCTCATCTGGTCAAGTGAACCCGAAGCTTCTTTTACGCCGACTATATTTTTGCAGTCGTTAAAAAGTTTAGCTATGGTGGCGGGTTCAATATTTACTGAAGTTCTTCCGGCTATGTTATAAAGGACTATCGGAATGTCTACCGCGTCGGCAACGGCTTTGTAATGCAGATACAATCCTTTTTGCGTAGGCTTATTGTAATAAGGAGAAACCATTAATGCCCCGTCGCAGCCGACTTTTTTTGCAAACTCGGTAAAATGCACGGCTTCGTCAGTAGAGTTCGACCCTGTGCCTGCGAGAACTTTCATTCTTCCATTTGACCGTTTCACGCAGAACTCGATAACGGCTTCGTGCTCTTCGTAAGACAAAGTTGGCGATTCGCCCGTAGTGCCGCACGGAACAATGCCGCTGATTCCGCTTTTGTACTGATTTTCTATCAATGCGCCAAACGCTTCATAATCTACTTTTCCGTTTTTGAACGGCGTAATTAACGCCGTGTACACTCCAGAAAACATAAAACCTCCGGATAATCTTATCCTAAATTTTTACAATGCCGTCAAACGCCTTTACGGCAGGCCCTTCAAGAATGACATCTGTTATTTTTTCCGAAACAATTTTAAACGAAACGGAAAGCCTGTCTCCACCTCTGGCTATAACGTTTACGGGAGAGTTCGCAAACCCTTTGATCCCCGATATTATCGCGGAGGCCGTAATCCCCGTGCCGCATGCAAGCGTTTCGTCTTCAACGCCTCTTTCGTAGGTACGCACGAGAATAGTATTGTCTTTTGTAACTTTAACAAAATTTACATTTGTGCCGGCGGGAGCAAAAAGAACGTGGCGTCTTATCGCCCGGCCGTATTTTACGACTTGGGTTTCTTCTATATCGTCGACAAAAACAACGACATGCGGAACGCCGGTATCTATAAAATCCGCGTCAAAAATTTTTCCTTCGATGTCGATTTTTATGCCGGTTTTTAAATCTTTCGGGGCGTATAAGTCAAGCTTTACCCTGTCGTCTTTTAAAATTTCAGCGCTTATTATTCCCGCGTCGGTCTCAAAAACCATCTTTTCTTTTGCAGCTCCGATATCGTATGCAAACTTCGATATGCTTCTTCCGCCGTTGCCGCACATCGAAGCGTGAGAACCGTCCGAATTAAAATATTTCATTTTAAAATCATACGCTCCGCTTTTTTCGATCAGTATAAGCCCGTCGGCGCCTATAGAATATTTTCTGTCGCACAGCTTTTTTGCAAGACAGGCGTAATCTTTTTCTTCGATAATATTTTCCCTGTTATCGATCAAAACGAAATCGTTGCCCGCAGCCGTAAGTTTTGAAAAATTTATATTCATAAACCGCTCCTAAATTTCGTTGAAAAGCAAATCTTTGTACGCCGCTCTTTTTCTTATCAATGAGGCTTTTTTTCCGTCAACCAAAACTTCCGCAAGCAGCGGCCTTGAATTATACTGCGACGCCATTGCCGCTCCGTAAGCGCCGGCGCATTTTATCAAAAGCAGTTCCCCCTGCTCCAAAAAGGGAAGCATTCTGTCTTTTCCCATAAAATCGCCGCTTTCGCATATCGGCCCAACAACGTCGGTTTTAATTTTTTTTGCATTTGTTTTTTTTACGGGAATTATTTCGTGATATGCTTCGTAAAGCGTCGGTCTTATCAGATCGTTCATGCCCGCGTCGGTTATTAGAAAACTTTTTCCGCCTGAATTCTTTCTGTAAATAACTTTTGCCAGAAGATGTCCCGCATTTCCGGCAATCGAACGGCCTGGCTCAAAAATAAACTTTT
>JAISDI010000064.1 GCA_031264895.1 Endomicrobium sp.
GAAGTTTACAATCTTCCGGAAGGCCGGAAAGTGCGCATATCCGGAGAAAATAATGGCTGGACTTATATAGAAGTTGACCCCGAATCACTGTCCGGCTGGGTCGAAAGCGCAAATATAGAAAAAATTAATGCCTGACAGGCCGCCCTTTAAAATATATTTCTTTTTTTGTCTTTTTGCCTTTTGCCGTCATCCCCGAGTGTCTTAATCGGGGATCCATGTTAAATAGACAAATAGCTTAAATATTGTAATGGCGACAAAAAGCGAAAAGACAAAATGGATTCCCGATAACAACCTTCGGGAATGACAAACGAGTGAAATCATTTTTGTCGTCATGCCCGAAGTTCTCGGAAATGCTGTTATTCCTTAGCAACCTGCCCTGTGAGGTCTTAACACGGGGGCATCCACGTTGCCGTTTATTATATGTCAACTAAAAATTATGGAATATATAATGAAAAATCTTGAACAGAAAATTTTTGAATATTTGTACCGTAATTTAAGCCCCAAACGTTTTGAGCATTCTTATTATGTTTCTAAATTTGCCGTTTCGCTTGCAGAAGGAAAAGGAGTGAATATTTTGAAAGTGCAGACGGCGGCTTTACTGCACGACTGCGCAAAATCAATGACCGGCAAAGAGCTTATAAATTTCTTAAAAAACCATAAAAGAAAAATAAAGTATTTTAAAGAGATCATCAAATATTATCCGCAGCTTTTGCATTCATACGCGGGCGCGCTGGTTATAAAAAATGAATTTAAAATAAAAGATAAAGAGATACTTAATGCGGTCAAATATCATACTCTCGGAAGGCCGTCAATGAGCATGACGGAAAAAATATTATTTGTCGCAGACGCCTTGTCGCGCGACAGAAAATATAAAGGTATTGTGGAAATAAGAAATCTTGCAAAAAAGGATATTGACGCGGCTTTTATGATCGTTTTATCTAATAAAATAAAGTATGTGTTAAGCGGCGGCAAGCGGCTTTGCCCGCAGACTGTAGACACGTGGAATTATTATGCGAAAAAAGACTAAAAAAATATTACTTATACTCAATTTTATCGTAATAGTGGCGTTGCTTACGTCGCTTTTCTTGGTTATTTTCTTTTCTTTTTCACAGCCTCTTACAGATAAGCTCGTAACGAATAAACCAATACAATTTACTTTGACTTTTTACGGAACGGACAATTTCCTTCCGGACACAATAGAATCTTATTACGTGTTTTATGAAAGGGAAAGCAAACTTTTAAAAATTATTTCAATAAATCCGGAAGCTGTAGTTTTCAAGAAAGACGTCAGAGCCAGAAGCCTCAAATATTCGTTTTATAAGACCGCCGAAGAAGATTTGAACCTTGCTTTGACAAATTTTCAACAGGACGTTTTTGAAATGACAAACAACTATTTTACGCCTGATTTTTATATTACGGCGAGTTTTGAATCATTGATTAAACTTGCCGGAAAAAATAAAATATTAAAAGATTTGATTTCAAATAAAAGTTTTGCCAACAGGGATCTACAGTGTTTAAACCAACTTGAATTTGCGCAGGAAGTATTACATATCCTGAAAACCAGAATGTTTTCAAACATAAGCAGTCTGAGAAAAAATTATGATTTGCTGGGCACAGATATTACAAAACTCGCTTTTATCAATATGATAATGTATTTTAAGATCAATGAGCCTGAAATAATGTTTTTTGATTTGCCCGTGAAACGCACAAAAACGCGCGTAGAGCCTGACAAAAAAAATATTTCGGACACGTTTTTCATATATTATATTCCCGCAGACGCAGAAACTACAACTTTAGACGGATTTATAAACGTTGAAAACGCTTCCGGAAAACCGAGAATGGCGGAAAAAGCTACATGGGAACTCAGAGAAAATAAATTTGACGTTTTGGTGTGGGGCAACTATAATACGTCTTATGAAAAAACCATAATAAAAGATTATAAAGGAAATTATGGAGCTTCAAAGAAAATAGCAAGAGTTCTGGGCTCCGGAAAAGTAATAAATTCTTTTGATTATGAAAATTCTTTGGCGGTAAGCGTTTACATAGGCAAAGATTGTGAAATATACGATAAGCTGGACAAAAAGGAGGCCGTAAATGGCGCAAATTGATTTTCTAAAAATGGCTAAGAAAGCCGCCGCAATAGCAGACGATAAAAAAGCCGACGACATTATCATTCTTGACGTAAGAAATCTAACGGAAATAGCAAACTATTTTGTCATTGCCGCCGCACAATCAGCTCCGCAGATCAATGCCGTTTGCTCAGAAATTGAAAAAGCGTTTAAAGAAGAAGATATTAAAATTTTAAGAAGAGAAGGCGTTTCATCAACATCATGGAGAGTGCTGGACTACGGCGGTTTGGTAGTGCATGTCATGTCCAGGCAAAGCAGAGAACTGTACAATCTTGAAAAACTTTGGAGCGATGCAAAAATAATTAAAACAAAAATGCCGGTCATCAAAATAGCTAAACCGGAGATAGTGGAAAAAATAGAATCAAAGTTCAATGAAAATGCCCAAAAAAGCAAAGAGGCAGCCAAAAAAGCCATAAAAGCCGCAAAGAAGAAAATAAACAAAGAAAAGAAAGCCATACAAAAAGAGTACAGTAAAAAACTCAACGAAGCCAAAAAATCAGCAAAAAAGAAAGTCAAAAAAACTTTAGAAACGGCAAAAACCAAAATAAAAACCGTCAAAAGAACGGTAAAAGCCGTAGGCAAAGGCATAGAAGCTTTCAGCCGCACACTGATCAAAAAGAAAAAAGGCCCTGGCGGGCGGCAAACTAGAAAGGCTTAGTTCCTTTAGCTCAGATATTCCATTAGAACTTTCTAAGTACCATCTTTTTTCCTTGTCGTCATCCCCGAGTGTCTTTATCGGGGATCCATTTTGCCGTTTTGCTGTTCGCCGTAATTCCCACTTTTTAAAGGGGGTGGACGGAGACAATGTCTCCGGACGGGGGATTTGCCGT
Organism: Endomicrobium sp.; assembly: GCA_031264895.1. GTDB lineage: Bacteria > Elusimicrobiota > Endomicrobiia > Endomicrobiales > Endomicrobiaceae > Endomicrobium_B. The sequence goes on from JAISDI010000064.1 coordinate 2,960, forward strand.
ATGCGCAAGGTTCTAAATTTCATG
>JAISDI010000093.1 GCA_031264895.1 Endomicrobium sp.
TGCCCGATTCAAGATGCAAAATATATTTCTGATTTTGAAAAGTTGTTGAAAATAGAAAAATTAGGCGAAAAACTTAAAAACAAAACGCGAAATAAATAATAGGGTTTCTCTAAAAACCATCTTAGCCGTCACCCTGAACTTGTTTCAGGGTCTGTTGTTAATTTGACGATATGATAAATAAATTTAGCATTGATGATTTTATGGTTTTTAGAGATACCCAATAAGAAATTTGATTTTAGCAATATTGTTTTTATCAACTATATAGATATGAGCTTAGTTTTCAGATTTCAATTTTATTTTGGAGGTTTGAAATGAATTTAAATAAATGGACTATAAAATCTCAGGAAGCTTTAGCTGACGCTCAAAATATAGCTTCTGAATACGGAAATCAGGAAATTACCGCAGAACATCTTCTTTACGCTTTAATAAAACAGGATGAAGGTACGGTCAAAGCGATAATAAAAAAATCGGCTGCCGCCGGACAGGAAGAGCTTACGCTTACAAATATTTTAAAGGATTTGCTGGGTGAAATAGAAAAAAGGCCTAAAGTTTCCGGAGGAAATTTATACTTATCCGCAGGGTTAAATAAAATTCTTGCCGAAAGCGAAAAAACTGCAAAAAATTTAAAAGACGATTATGTTTCGACTGAACATATCTTAATTGCCGTTTCGGACGCTTCTTCCGAAAACGCTTCAAAAATTCTTAAAAAGTACGGACTTACAAAAGATTCTATCCTAAAAATTCTCGTAAGCATAAGGGGCGATCAGCGGGTTACCGATCAAAGCCCGGAAGACAAATATCAGGCATTGGAAAAGTATGGAAGGGATTTGACCGAACTTGCAAAGCGCGGGAAACTTGACCCCGTAATAGGCCGCGACGAAGAAATCCGCAGATGTATTCAGGTTTTATCGCGCAGAACAAAAAATAATCCGGTCATAATCGGCGAGCCGGGCGTAGGCAAAACTGCGATCGTCGAAGGTTTGGCGCAGAGAATAGTTTCCGGAGATATTCCCGAAACTTTAAAAGACAAAAAAGTCATAGCTCTCGATTTGGGAGCGCTTATAGCGGGCGCAAAATACAGGGGAGAATTTGAAGACAGGCTTAAAGCCGTTCTAAAAGAGATTCAGGCTGCCGGCGGACGCATAATTCTTTTTATAGACGAACTTCATACAATAGTCGGCGCAGGTTCTTCCGAGGGCGCAGTTGACGCGGCAAATATGTTAAAGCCCATGCTTGCAAGAGGTGAACTGAAAATGGTTGGGGCTACTACTCTTGACGAGTACAGAAAATATATTGAAAAAGACGCCGCTCTGGAACGCCGTTTCCAGCCGGTTTTTGTCGGAGAACCTTCAGTTGAAGATACGATCGCAATACTTAGAGGATTGCGGGAAAAATATGAGATACATCACGGCGTCAAAATAAAAGATTCGGCTTTGGTTGCCGCAGCGACGCTTTCTGCAAGATATATAACGGACAGATACCTGCCAGACAAAGCCATAGATTTAATTGACGAGGCGGCAAGCAGGCTCAGAATAGAAATAGATTCTATGCCGACGGAATTGGATATTGTCAAACGCAGACTTATGCAGCTTGAAATCGAAAAGCAGGCTTTAAAAAAAGAAACGGATGCCGTTTCAAAAGAGCGGCTTGTCAATATAGAAAAAGAAATCGACAAGCTCAAGAATGAATCTTCCGAAATGAAAATCCAATGGGAAAAAGAAAAAGCTTCGATTTCAGAAATAAGAAATATAAAAGAACGCCTTGAAGAAATAAAACTCGAAGAGCAAAAAGCCGAAAGAACCGGCGACTTAAACGCAGCTGCTGAAATACGTTACGGAAAAATTCCGAATATGCAAAAAGAGATGGAAGAAGAAAACAAAAAACTTGAAGCGTTGCAAAAAGATAAAAAGATGCTTAAAGAAGAAGTTGACGACGAAGACATATCTTCAGTGGTAAGCAAATGGACGGGCATTCCTGTAACTCGCATGATGGAAAGCGAAATGCACAAGCTAATAAAAATGGAAGACAAACTCCACGAACGCGTTGTCGGGCAGGACGAAGCCATATCTGCGGTTTCAAATGCCGTAAGACGTTCGCGTTCGGGCTTGTCTGACCCAAACAGACCCATAGGCTCATTTTTGTTTTTAGGCCCTACCGGCGTAGGCAAAACCGAACTTGCAAAAGCTTTGGCGGTTCTTCTTTTTGACGATGAAAAAAATATCGTAAGGATCGACATGTCGGAATATATGGAAAAACACAGCGTTTCGCGACTTATCGGCGCGCCTCCGGGATATGTAGGTTTTGAAGAAGGCGGACAGCTTACGGAATCGGTAAGAAGAAGGCCTTATTCGGTCATTTTGTTTGACGAGATCGAAAAAGCGCATCCTGAAGTTTTCAATGTTATGCTTCAGCTTCTGGACGATGGAAGGCTTACGGACGGGCAGGGAAGAACCGTAGATTTTAAAAATACCGTAATAATAATGACGTCAAACATAGGTTCGCAATATATTCGTGAAAGCGAAAACTATGAAGATATAAAAGAAAAAGTTAACGGCGAACTGCGCGACTTTTTCCGCCCCGAATTTTTAAACAGAATAGACGATATTGTAATTTTCCAAAAATTGAGCGAAAAAGAATTAAATAAAATTATCGATATACAGATAAACGCTTTCGAAAAACGCCTTGCCGGCAGAAATATTTGCGTGAAGCTTACGGATAGAGCAAAAGATTTTATTTCGCATAAAGGATACGATTCTGCTTTCGGCGCAAGACCTTTAAAAAGAGCGGTACAAACGTATCTGCTCAATCCTTTATCTTCAAAACTTATATCCGGCGAAATTAAAGAAGGCGACGAAATCAAAATAGACGCTCCAAAGTCTAAAACCGGCGAAGAACTGGAATTCAAAAAAAGTTACGTAAACTAAAACTTAGCCGTCACGACAAACGCATGAAAAAAACGGCCAAGTTGTCATGCCGACGGAAGTCGGCATCCATTGTTACTAAAAAAGTTGTATCCCTTATATTTTTTAACGGCAACGTGGATACCGACTTCCGTCGGTATGACAAAAAAACATAGGTTTTCATGCGTTTGTCGTGCTTAGCCGTTGAAATGATTTACCCGTTTCTTTTAATGTTGTAAAATAAACCGTTGCATAATACAAACCGAGAGGTGGATAATGAAAGAGAAAAATAAGAAAAAGCCGGACAACAAAACTTTTAAGATAGTATTGGTCGTTATGGCAATATTTATTTTGCTTGCGGTATTGAGCATAGGTTCATGCATATACAAAATACTTTCAAATCCGGAAAATATGCAGATTTTAAAAGCGGCAAATGCTACCGACGAGGAAATAATCTCTTATAGCGCATATTTAGACTCAAATATAGATTTAAAACAGCGTGAAACCGTAAAATACGAAGATATTATCCCGCAGGAAATAAAAGAAATGCAGTTTGACAATTATCTTATGGCAAGCGAAAAATATTATGAACTTTCAAGAAACTCGGAGGCGCAAGGAGAAGATGAGAATCTCAGCGACGCATATCTGGCTTACGGAAATTATTATGCGGCATTATCGTCAAAAGATGAATTTGCAAACATCATGAAAGTTCCCAAAGTATCAAAAATGCTTGCAAAAGCCATGATCGAAAACGATCCGGCATACAAAGAACTCAGAAACAATATTTCAGAAGTTCAAACGGAAACTCCGGCAGAATAACAGGAGATATCGTGAAAAACTGCATAAGATGCGCAAGAAAAATTGTCGATGATGCCGCCTTTTGCGGCTATTGCGGGCAGGTACAGAATGCTAAATCTCCAACGCAAAACGAAAACGGCTTATCTGTAAAATATAATTACAGGAAAGACAAAAGAGTTTTTATCGCCATAGCGGTTGTCATAATAAGCTTTTTCTTTTTTATCGTTTTTTCATTCGGATACAAGTTTTTTAAATCTGGGATGACGTTTAAAGCTAATTTCTCATCGATGAAAGAATCCGTGCAGAAAATGCATTCGAACAAAAGCGGTTCCAAAAATTTAGTTTCCGGAATCTCGGAAGAAGAAAGCCAAAGGATGAGGGACAGATTAAAAATAGCGCTTGAAAAAATAGATGCAAAAGTCGCAGAGGCAACAATGAAAGTCGACAAAACGCTGGATTATCTGCCTGAAGATTTAAAACAAGCCTATCTCAAATCCGATGATGAAGCAATGAACCTTATTTTCGAAAAAATTAATGCTATAAGCGGATTTTTTAGACAAGATGAAACTCTTCCCGAACAAGAGAAAAAAGAACGGGAAGCTCTTACCGCCTTATATGAATACGTTACTCGTACAACAGCAAGAGACGCTTACGACAAAATGCTTGAATTTCCCGTTGAACTTGATAAGATTTTAAGAGAAACCGGAATCAGCATATGAAGGTTTTTCGGATAAAAAAGTTTGCCCGTTATGAATTTTTTTCTTTGCGTTCTTTGTATATTTTTTGGGTCAGCGCCAAATTTGCGGCGAGTTCCGAAATGAACTTATTTGTTTCATCATACGAATTATTTGACAGTTCGGCGGTTTTTGTATAATAAAGTCCGGCAGATTTTTCATTATTTAAAAATTTGTAACATATAAACAAATTTGCGAATGTCTCTTTGTCGGCAAGTACGGAATTTTGTGCGGCAAATTCAAAATATTTTACGGCTTCTCCGTAATTTTCTTTAATAAAATAATAATTTGCAAGGTTGTATATTGTGGACGAGTTACTATTTTTTCCTTCTTCCATAGCTTGCATTATTACAGGATAAGCCTCATCAGGATAGCCGAATCTCAATAATGCGTAGGCGTAACTATTGCCGGTCAACACGGGAGGTTTTTTATAATCTTGGTATACCGCTTCCCAAAAATTGACGCCGTTTTTAAATTTATCGGATTTTGTAAATGAGATATACGAGCATGTCAATAAAAGTGCAATAATTACCGGAAATGTATATTTTTTACATATTTTATAACGGTCAAAAGACATGAAAAGTACGGCTAAAACCGCAAATAAAGGAATATACATTCTGTTCCCCTGATACCATATCCGCGACGCTATCATTGTAGGAGCAAGAAATATAAACGGAATTATAAAATAAAAAAACATTTTCTTTTTGTCTTTGCCGCAAAAGAAAGCAAGCCAACCCAAAAATATTATTGAAAAACCGCCTAATATGAAAGTTTTTGCGGAAACGTTTACGCCAAAAGGAACGGTTAAAAACAGCATTGACGCGTAATATTCAAAAAACATCGATATATTTTGAATGTTAAAACTGCCGCAAATTGCGCTAAAAATCGGACTGTCAGCAATAACTCTTTTTTGCAGGAATATAAAAAACAATATTTCCAAGCACCAAATGAAATAGATATATGCGGGCAACCGTTCTTGATTTTTCGTTTTATGCGTTATAAAATACAAAATGAAAATTACAGCTGCCGCCGGCGCGGATTCTTTGGTAAATAAAAGAGCCATAAAAAACAAAAAATGTAAAATAATAAATCCGCTTTTTTTGCTGCGGCAGTATTCAACAAAAAAGATCAAAGCCGGCAGAAAAAGTATAAAAAAAAGAGAGTCGTTTCTTCCGGGGATCCACGATACCGTATAAATATTTGCAGGATGGACGGCAAAAAACAGCGCCGCGGCTAATGCGGCAGTATTTCCCATAAGATATTTTTTGAAGAAGAAAAAAATAATGAAACACGACAGAATATGAAGCAAAACGTTTGTCAAATGCGCAAAATGAGGGGATGTTCCGGCAATTTTATGGCATATGGCAAAAGATACGGTCAAAAGTGGTCTGTAATATGCCGTTGTTCCGCCAAAGAGAACATTGTTTGTAAAAATATCTTTTAAAACAGTTTCCGAATCGTATGCAGAGGCGTTTGCGTATATGAATGAAGAATCGTCATTATCCGTAATATCGTAAGCGACGGTTTTTGCATAAATCAAAAAAACGGAAAAGAATAAAATTATATACGGCAAATATTTCAATAATATCCGTTTTAAATCTTTGTCATTTGAAGATTTGTTCATGATTGGCAATTATATAAACTTTTAACGGCATTTCAAAACGTGCGACGGTCAATTTTCATATTTGGGTTGCTCTAAAAACCCTGCAAAAGCTAAAGCTAAAAGTTTCATCATCAACCCACTAACATGGATGCCCGATTACGAATTTCGGGCATGACGACAAAGGTGATTTTGCTAGTTTGTCATCCCCGAAGGTTTTAACCCAGATATTCCATTAGAGCTAAACTTTTCTAATGGAATCCATTAGAAATAATGAAGAATAATAGATTGAAAATATAATGAGTTA
>JAISDI010000113.1 GCA_031264895.1 Endomicrobium sp.
GCATTGCAAGTATTGGAAAGAATGGAATTTTAAGAGTTGATGGCGCCTGTAATCAGCAAATAAACGCAATAATACCAAATGATAAATACGATATAGATTATTTATATTATTTGTTTGAAATAAATAAGATTTATTTATTATCTAAAGCTGGAGTAACAGCAACCCCTATTATTTCAAAAAATGATTTCAAAGAATATAATTTTTTTGTTACAACAGATAAATCTGAACAAAAAGCCATTGCCTCTGTACTTTCGGATATGGATGAATATATTTTAAGTTTAGAGCGGCTCATAGCCAAGAAAAAAGCCATAAAACAAGGAGCAATGCAAAATCTACTAACAGGAAAAATCCGATTAGCAGGATTTAAAGAGAAGTGGATAGATTGTGAGATTGGAAAAATTGGAAAGTTTTATTCTGGGTTAACAGGAAAACGAGCAGAAGATTTTGGAAAAGGAAATGCAAGATATATAACATTTCTAAATGTTTTAACTAATGTTGCTATTAAAACTAATATTTTAGGACGAGTAAATATTGGAAGAAATGAACAACAAAATGCAGTTCAGAAAGGCGATTTATTTTTTAATACTTCGTCAGAAACTCCTGAAGAAGTCGGTATGTGTGCCGTTTTGCAAGATGATTTGAAGGATACCTATTTGAATAGTTTTTGCTTTGGCTATCGTTTGATGACAAATGAAATAAATCCGTTGTTTATTTCATATCTTTTTAATTCTAATGTTGGTAGAAAAAAAATGTTTGATTTAGCGCAAGGAGCAACAAGATATAATCTTTCAAAATTATATTTTGAGAAAATGACTATAACTATTCCAAGCATTGCCGAACAAATCTCCATAGTCAATATTCTTTCCGATATAGACGCTGAAATAGAAGCTCTGCAAGCGAAATTAAATAAAGCAAAATTTGTAAAACAAGGCGCAATGCAGTATCTGCTTACGGGTAAAATTAGACTTGTTAAAACCGAGGAAATACAAAAGAATATAGTACAAAATATAAGAGAGACGCATAATAAAGATTTTGAAGATGCTATTGTTATATCCGCTATAGTTGATGGATTCTATAATCCAAAATATCCGCTTGGGCGTGTTAAGGTAACAAAATTATTATATCTATTTTACCGTAAACATCATGCGGATATTTCAGGATTTCTTGAGAAAGCGGCAGGTCCTTATGATCCAAGCGTGCGCTATAATGGAGGAGAATCTATTTCAATTAAAAACGAATATATTACTGTTCAGCAAACAAGTAAAGGCGCAAGATTTGGGAAAGGTGAAAAAATTACTGATATCCAAAAGTATATAGATAAGTTGGGAATCAGTTATGAACTTGAATGGCTAATAAATGGTTTTAAGTTTTGGAAAACAGAAGACCTTGAAGTTTTAGCAACCATTGACAATGCTCGTGTTAAATTAGAAAGGCAAGGGCGAGCGGCAACAGTTCAGAGCGTAGTAAATTACATTAAAAACAGTCGGGAATGGAAAGCAAAGCGCGCGCGTAAAATTTTTGCGGATGATATAATTGAAGCGGCACTAAAAAATAGCAGAGAAATGTTTGATTAAGAAAAGGTGAAAAGATGACCGTTAAAATTCCAATAGGCGAAAGCGAAAGAGAATTACAAAATAGAATAATTGAGTTTTTTAATCAAAAACTCAATTATCATTATATCGGCAATTTGCAAGACAAGACAAACGGCAATATTATGCCTGAAGCGCTTAACAATTTCCTCACTGTAAAAAAGAAATACAGCGAATATCTTGCCGAAAAAGCTATTGAAAAATTTAGCGAAATTTCCGCCGCGTGCCCAAGCACCGCCGAACTATACTCTGTCAACAGGGAAGTTTACTCGCTGCTTAAATACGGAGTAAATATAAAAGACGAAAATGGCGATGATAAAACAATTTACCTTATTGATTGGGAACATCCTGAAAACAATGATTTTGCCATTGCGCAAGAAGTTACCATTTTAGAAAAATGCGAAAAACGTCCTGATTTAGCGGTGTATATAAACGGTATTGCTGTATCTGTTATTGAACTAAAGAAAAGCACAATTTCCGTAAGTAACGGGATTCGTCAAAACCTTACTAATCAGCGTGAAGGGTTTATTTATCCTTTTTTTACCACAGTGCAAATTTTGGCGGCAGGCAATGACAGCGAGGGGCTTCGCTACGGCGTTATTAAAACCGATGAACAATATTATTTAGAATGGAAAAATTATGATAAAACTGCTAATGCAAACGCAAAACAAATCAATAATGTATGCGCTCTTTTAAAAGACTCTAAACTTGAACGGCAAATATACGGTATTTATGAAAAAACCCGCTTTTTAGATATGATTCATAATTTTATTGTTTTTGATAAGGGAATAAAGAAAATTTGCCGCCATAACCAATATTTCGGCGTTTTGGAAGCGCAGGAAAAAATTAAAAAACGCGAAGGCGGCATTATATGGCATACGCAAGGAAGCGGAAAATCGCTTACTATGGTATGGCTTTCAAAATGGATTTTGTCAACATATCCAAACTCGCGAGTACTTATTATTACCGATAGAGACGAGCTTGACGAACAAATAGAAAAAACTTACGGTGGAGTCGATGAAGAACTATACCGCGCGGCAAGCTGCGATGATTTGATTCAGCAATTAAATAGAGAAGAAAAACGCCTTATCTGTTCTTTGATTCAAAAATTTGGCCGCAGAAATAAGAATGCAGCTAAAAAAGACAGTTATGACGAATATATTGAAGCCATTAAAAAAGCATTACCAAAAAACTTTTCGGCAAAAGGCGATATTTTTATTTTTGTAGATGAGTGCCATAGAACGCACTCAGGCAAACTGCATAAAGCGATGAAAGAGATTTTGCCTAACGGCGTTTTTATAGGTTTTACAGGCACGCCGCTTTTAAAGGAATATAAAAGCAGGCAGACTTTCGGCGATGATATTCATACGTATAAATACAGCGAGGCAGTATCCGACAATGTTGTTTTAGATTTGCGTTATGAGGCAAGAGACGTCCCGCAGGAAATTACTAATCAACGAAAAATTGACGAATGGTTTGATATAAAAACACGCGGACTTATGCCCAGAGCAAAAGCAAAGTTAAAACAGTTATGGGCAAACCTGCAGACTATTTACAGCAGCAAAGACCGTTTAGAAAAAATAGCCTGCGACATTATTTTTGATTTTAACACAAAACCAAATCTTGAAAGCGGCAATGGTAACGCTATACTGATTGCAGGAAGCATTTATTCCGCATGTAAATATTATGAAATTTTTACGTCAAAGAGTTTTAATAACTGCGCTATAATCACTTCGTTTGACAGTTCCCGGAAAATATTGCGAGCGGAAACTACAAGCGTAGATGAAAACAACGATGCTTGGGAAAAATATGAAGCATACAAAAAAATGTTAAACGGCAAGAACCGCGTAGATTTTGAAAAAGAGGCAAAACGTAAATTTGTAGAAGAACCTAACAATATGAAACTGCTTATAGTGGTGGATAAACTTTTAACGGGTTTTGACGCGCCGCCCTGCACTTATTTATATATTGATAAATCTATGCAGGATCACGGACTATTTCAGGCAATTTGCCGCGTCAACCGCCTTTGCGGCGAGAGTAAGGATTTTGGCTATATTGTCGATTATAAGCAGCTGTTTGAAAGCCTTACCGATGCAATAAACAGATATGCGGGAAAAAGTAATTTTGACGCTTACGACGCAGAAGATATTGACGGACTAATTAAGGATAAAATTGAAGAAGCAAAAACATATTTTAATAAAACATTAGACGAGATTGAAGCTCTTTGCGACGGCGTAAAGCAGCCGAAAGGCAGCCTGCAATATCGTCAATATTTTTGCGGAGAAAACGGCGTAGATGTAGGAAAAGATGAAATTTTTGCGCGTATGCGCGAAAAACTGTATAAACTTTCAGCGCGTCTTGCAAGAGCGTATATGGAGATAAAACCGGATATGGACAAAGCCGGGTACTGTGCCAAAGAGCAAGCTGAAATTGGAAAGCAAGTGAAGTTTTATATTGATTTAAGAGACGATATTGGCAGGGCAAGCGGCGATTTTATTGATTTTAAAGCGTATCAGCCCGGAATGCGTTTTTTGATTGACAATTATATTGTTGCCGATGACAGCGAAAAATTAGGCTCGTTTGACGATTTTACGGTTCTTGATTTTATAATAGAGCAAGAAAAAGCGTTAAAGAACGAAGCTGATAAACCGTCGCAGGAATCGGCAGCCGAAGCCATTGAAAACAATATTCGAAAGAAAATTATTGAAAAGCAAATAGTAAATCCTATTTATTATGAAAGAATCTCGGCAATTCTTGAACGGTTAATAAGCGACCGAAAAAGCGGCGTAATTGCCTATAAAAATTTACTTGATAAGTATTTAGATTTATTAAAAAAAGCGGACAGACCGGAAGAAAACAAGGATTTCCCAAAATCTATTCGCTCAAGCGCGGCAAAGCGGGCATTTTATACGCATTTCGGTGAAGATGAAAAACTTGCCGAAAAACTTTATAAGGCCGTTTGTAATAGTAAACAGCCTGATTTTAGAGGCAATATTGTAAAAATCAGAAAAATTAAAGGCGCATTGTATGAAGTATTAAAAAACGAAGAAGCCGTAGAAAAAGCATATGAGTTAGTAAACGTACAAAAGGAATTTTAACTGTAATGAAACTGCAAGGAATTAAAATAGAGGTTATTAAAAAACAAATTAAACATTTACACCTTTCCGTATTGCCGCCAAACGGTATAGTGCGCATTTCCGCTCCGCTGTCGGTTTGCGATGAGAGTATTCGGCTTTTTGCCGCTTCAAAAATAAGCTGGATACGAGCGCAGCAAAAAAAATTTGCTAAACAGTTACGCCATAGCAAGAGGGAATTTGTGTCAGGCGAAACAATTTATATTTGGGGAAAACAGTACTATTTAGATGTACGGCTCGGCGAAAAAAATAATTTTGCACTTAAAAGTAAAAAAGCTGTTTTGACTGTCCGCAAAGAAAGCTCAGTAGCGCAGCGTGAAAAGTATATGCGTAAAGTTTTGCGAAAATTTCTTAAAGATGAAATAAACCGTTTACTTCCGATTTGGGAAAAGAAAATAGGGTTAAAATGTAAGAAATGGATTATCAAGTATATGAAAACACGCTGGGGAACATACGGCAAAATAACGGAAACAATTTCATTTAATTTGCAGCTTGTTCATAAACCGATAGAATGCTTGGAATATATTATTGTTCATGAACTCGGGCACATAAAGTATCGCAAACACGGAAAAACTTTTATTGCATATATGGACGCATACCTACCGTATTGGCGCGAAACAAAAAATAAACTTAATGCTTTAACATTAGACTATATTGTATAGAAAACGCAATTATTTTGTCTTCTCTGTTCATTTCTTACCGGCCAACAAAAAATGATGTTATCGGCATTGTTATGAATGCCGCTGCGGTTGTTAGCGCTATTGCCAGCGCGGCCATATTGTGGTTTAGTTTGTATTGCGAAGCTATTACCAAAGTCAAAACCATAGTCGGCATTGCTGCTTCGGTTATTGTTGATTTTAACGCAAGACCTTCCATTCCCAAAAGCCGCGCTATTGCGAAAGCTATCAGCGGGGAAATACATAATTTTATTATAACTGCGGGCAGTACGATTATTGTTTCTTTAACTTTTGGCACGGTAAGAGCAAGCCCTACGCTGAAAATCATTAACGGGACTATAGGCATTGACATCAGTTCCAAAGTTTTAAGCAAAAAGCCCGGAAGACGTATACCCGCGAAGTTTGCCGCAAACCCAAGTATCAGTGCCCATATCGGCGGCAATTGTGCAAGTATTTTTACGCTTTCCCAGATTGAAAGTTTGCGGCCTTTACCGTAAGAAGAAGCAAGAGACGCTCCGACAAACCACAACAGCGGCATAGTTGCCATTAAATCGTAAAGAAGAACATATTGCGCGGCGCCTTCGCCGTAAAGTCCGGTTAAAAGCGGAAGTCCTAAAAAAGTGACATTTCCAAAAGTTGAGGCAAGTATTAAAACTATTTTTTCTTTTTTGCTTAGCGAGGTAAACTTTTCAATAATTGTGAAAACTGCAAAAGAAAAAAGAAGCGAAATCAGTATAGTTAAAATTGCCGAAGCCGGCAAAAGGACGGTATTTATGTCAATATTTGCCGAAGCGATAACTTTAAAACACAGGGCAGGCAGAAAGAATTTTATTACGATAGTGTTGATCGCATGTCTTGCCGAGTCCGGTTCAAGATTGCCGGGCTTTTTCCATTGAAAAAAAACTCCGCCCGCTATAATGATAAAAAAAGCCGTTAAATTTTCAATCATATTTTTTTCTTCTCAAATATTTTTACTTATACCATATATGCCGTCTGCGAAAGTGCTAGCGCACTGCAAACTAAAACGGCAACATCAGATTCCGCAACTTTTTAGAAAAACTAGTAATGTGTAATGCAGGAGCGCTTTCAGCACAGATAAGAGGTTTGCTTGCGCTAAGCATCTGCACAAATTTTAACAACCGCTTCTGCCTTTTTGTCTTTGCCGTTAATTACTAACTACTGATTATCCTTTCCCGCATTCAAGCAAAGTGTATTCGTGGGTTCCTATGTTTTCATGGAGTTTTTTGACTTTCAGGCCGGCGGATTTTACGCATTGTTCCATTTCTGCGCGGCTGTACATTTTGCTGTTGCCGTTTGCTATGGCGGTGAAATACAAAGACGTATGCGTAAGCGAAAGTTTTGCGGCTTCAAATTTTTGGTTATCCCAGAAAGGCTCTAAAATATACAATATTGATTTTTCATTCATGGATTCAAAAGCTTTTTGAACTATGGAAATTATCTGTTCTTTTGAGAAACAATCGAGAAACTGGCTCATTAAAATTGCGTCGGGATTTTCAGGGAATTTTGTTTCCTGTTTGAGCATGTCTATCGGGTAAAAAATACAGTTTTGCGCATATCCTGCGGCTTTTAAATTTTCTTCGGCTTTTTTGAGCTGCTGCGGCAAATCCAGAAGCGTCATCTGCCCTTTAAAACCTTTTGAAAACATGGCAAGTTCGAATTTTCCCGTATTGCAGCCCGCGTCAAAAACGCGCTTAGGATTTTTTTCAAGAATAATTTTGATAACGTCGCTAAAAGCATTATCCGAATAAAAATGGTCAAAAGCAAACCAGCTTTTCAGAACTTGTTTTGGCAGCTGCGAAAGGCCTTCGTAAACCGTAGGCCACGCGCCGAAAACTTTTAAGCCTTCCGGCTTTCCGCTCATAAAAGATTCCTGAAGATAAAAAGCGCCCTGATAACAAACGTCGTGGACAAAGTCCGCGTTTATCTGCGTCATGGTATCGTACAAAAAACACTGGACAATTTTGGAAGTAAAATATTTTCCGTCCTTTTCCGATATAATCCCGGCGCTTTCGGCAGCTTCAAGCAAAGTTGAAACCGCATAATGCGACAGATTAAGGCTATTTTCTATCTCGGAAGATTTTATCCCGTCTTTTCCGGCATCGTCCAAAATTTTTAATATGCCGAGATTGTTCATTGCGCGCACAGCCTGAAAAGTCAGAGGCGAAAAAGCGATTTTCTGCGCTACGGATTTTGCTTCAACCATTTTCATAATCGTTACCTCGAAATTATTGTGTTATTAAAAAATCAGACCAATTATCTTTGTTTATGATGTTTACGCTTGCATTGCTGTAACTTGAAAGAAAATTTTTTGCTGGCTTTGACGTCTGCCTGTTAAATTTAAATTCGTAACCGTCGAATCTGCCGTCGTATTCTTCCACATAGTCCACTTCTTCTCCGGAATACGTTCTGTAAAAATATTGGTTTACAAATTTGCCTGCCGACTGATTGCGTTTTCTTCTTTCGGTTATACAAAAATTTTCCCATAATGCGCCGCTGTCATTTCTTAAATTCAACGGGGAAAAAGATTGGATAAGCGCGTTTCTTATGCCTAAATCGTAAAAATAAATTTTTACGGATTTTGCTATTTCATTTCTTTTATTTCTGCTTAAAGCGTGGAGCTTAAAAATTACAAAACTCTTTTCAAGTAAATCTATATATTTTCTTACAGTCAAACGATTTAAGCCCAGCTTTTGCCCTATTTCCGTATAGGAAACCTCATTGCCGACCTGCAATGCTAAAAGCTGCAACAGTTCAAGAAGCTGATGCGGATTGTTTATGCTGTCGTACATTAAAATATCTTTATACAGATAGTTTACGGCAAGCGAGTTTAAAGTGGTTTGAGCTAAATCAGCAGGCATATCGAACACTGCCGGATACGCGCCCCACAGCATAATTTTTTCCAAGCTTGAAGACGCTTCCGCATACCCTTTTTCCCTCGAAATTTCTTCAACTGAAAAAGGATATAAAGTAAACGAGAGAGCCCTTCCCGTAAGCGGTTCTGAAAGTTTGTTTGCCAAATCAAAACTTGACGACCCCGTAGCAATAACCTGAACATGCGGGATATGGTCATGAATAATTTTGAGGGTTTTGCCTATATCTTTTACTGTTTGCGCTTCGTCAAGCACTATTAACTCTTTGTCGCCTATTGCTTTTTGTAAAGCTTTTGCGTCAGTTGTTTCAAAATTCAGTTTAACGGAAAGTTCTTCGCAATCAAAATACCGCGTTCTTTTTATTGAAGAGTATTTTTCAAGAACGTTTTTACTTAAAGTGGTTTTTCCAACTTGCCTTGCCCCATAAATCAAAATGGTCTGCCCTTTAAAAAGCCATTTATCAATAAGTGTTTCCAAACTTCTTTTTATCATTATCATTTTTCTCCATAAAAACGATATACGATTATCATTTTTTATATGAATTTTGATATTACAATATCATTTTTTGCCAGAATTGACAAGTCGCTGGCCTTGCGGACAGCATATTTGAAGGCAGCAATATAACGGTACAACGTGGATTCCCATATAGAGACATTTGGGACAGGGCAACCATTCCCTAAATCTGTTACAGGAAAAATTAGACTATAAGGAACACAGCCTTTCTAACTTGCCGCCTGCAAAGGCTAGAGTTTGGCGGAAAATTCTAAACGTAGGAAAGATGCGTCTTCTGCGTCTTTGCTGTAAAAATCGCCCGGGATAAAATATTCTCCTAAAACGTATGCGCTTATTTTGTTGGTGAAATTGTATGCGACTTTGCAGCGGATTAAATTTCCTCTGTTTAGACCGCTGCCAAAAATATCGTTTGGCTGCATGGCCGTGTTTGCATAGATAAAATCGTAAGTTGCGTTTATTGAGATTTTTTCATACGGTTTGAAAGTCGCTTCTAATCTTGCAAGCTGTAAATTTGTCCAATATCCTACTGCTGTTTCACGCGAGTACAGCATAACCAACAGTTCGGAAATCCACGGGTAACGCGAAAAAAGCGGGTTCCACGCTTCGACGGCTTTTGTGTCGGGGTCGTCGCCGGAAAGGTATATGTACCCTACGCTTAAAGGTTTGAAAATATTTAGAAGCGGCAAATCCGCGTAAACGTATCCGCCGAAAGCGCGGCCAATTTCATCGTCATAATTTCCTATTTGC
Organism: Endomicrobium sp.; assembly: GCA_031264895.1. Taxonomy (GTDB): domain Bacteria; phylum Elusimicrobiota; class Endomicrobiia; order Endomicrobiales; family Endomicrobiaceae; genus Endomicrobium_B. Next base: position 9,552 of record JAISDI010000113.1, read on the forward strand.
GCGGCAGCCTGCGCGCGAAAAGCTATTGTATTTAAATCGTATTTTAAATATGAGCCAAAAGTGTTAACCGATATGTCTTTCTGATGTTGTCTGGCGGGATTTTGTTCGGCTTTTTCAGTTTTCCAAATATAGTAAGGTTCTATGTAGAGCTTGTTTGTCAACTGCGACCTTGCATAAATCACGGCAGCAGACTCCTGAGAATCGTTGAGCTTTTTGTCCTGAGAATTCATAACCGGAAAATCGTCAATCTCGGGATTATATATTGTCATAAATTCTATATTTGTGCGCGGCATTACCGCATATCTGAACCTTGCGGCATTAAAATAATATGTTCTTGACCCGTCCAGAGGCGTACCGTCGCCTATTAAAAAACCTTCGCCGTATTCGCTCATCGGCAAATCCATTCTTCCGGCCTTTATATCCAAAACGCCGAAAAGTTTCGGGATATTTATAAACAGGCTGTCAATAAGAAATTCGCTTATATCATAACGCGCATCGGCGTTTGCGTTATATGTGTATGAACGGCTTTCCGTAGTAAGTTTTCCGTAAACCGAAAAGATATTAAAAAAATCCGCCGAAACTCCGCCTGAAAATTTAAACCTAAAATATCCGTGCTCGTCGTTATAACTGCCCAAAGAGGAATTGTTATTAAGAAATTCATACCGTATCCTTGCAAGCCCGTCAAACCCGAGTTTAATTTTACCGACCGCGTCCTGAGCAAAAACGTTTTGCGTTAAAAACAAAAATACAGCTGCCGCGAATAAGATTTTTTTCATGATAACCTCTGTTTATAATTAGTAATTAGTAATGAGTAGTTAGTAATTAACGGCAACAACAACGGCAAACATGGATTCCCTGTAACAGATTCAGGGAATGACAACGGCACACGGGGTTATTAATTTTTTGAATAAAACAGACGATATTTAAGCATTGCTTTTTATAGAATTTTCAAAATGAGCGGTGATTATGGTATAGCTGTGAGCATTAACGGTTATTTTGCAATCGTCTATGAACACATACCAATTCTTGCCTTTTCTGATTATGCGGCTGTCGGGATTTACAATTTTTTGCTTACACCAGCTTACAATATCGTCCGTATCCAGACAAAGATTGCTTTTTATTCGCTGCTTTCCTAATTCTGTCGTGTGGATTTTATTTATATTTGAAATTAACTCTATTGCCATTTTTTAATTTTTTCTCTTTTTAAACGATATCTTGTGAATGTTGGGTTTAAAATAAGCGTTATAGCAAACAAACTAAAAACATAGATTTTTATGCGTTTGTTGCGCTTTGGCTGGTAAGCGGCTTAAATTTGCATTTTACGTCTTTGCCGTTGAACGCTATTGCTAGCAGAATAACTTTTTTGTCCAAATACACTTCATAATATTTTTTGTCGTCTATTTGTTTCAATGCGCTTTCAAGCATTTCTTCAAGCTCTTTTTCCGTACTGTATTTTATTTCGGTTATAACCGCATAATCATTTTGCTTTAAAACTGCGTCTATTCTGCCTTTGTTTGTGCTTATTTCGCCTTGTATGTCAAAGCCCAGTGTTTTTAGCCATATCAAAAATATCGAATGATAATATTTTTCGCTTTCACTTATCAGCTGGTATGGTATGTGCGCAAGCAAAGTTTTTAAATTATTTTCCAGCCCATTTGCGTCCGATTCTTGAAATTTAGTTGACAGTTCTTGAAATAATTCCGGCATGGATTCCTGCGGGTATGCAGTGTAATTGCTTAACAGGCACTGTAAGAATGAATCTTTTACTTCTATATCCGGAAAACCAAGCGTATATTGAACGCCTTTTATGCTTGATACCTTATTCTTAATTGTCA